>DASWDU010000010.1 GCA_036395115.1 Thermoplasmata archaeon
TAGAGGGGACTCACGACGTCATGGCGGAGGGCACCGGGCCGGAACCGTACGGCCCTTGCCAAGGCCCCGTTCGAGGCCAAGGCGGTTTTCAGGATGTTCATCCCGGCGTTGATCTGCCGGTCCATCTCCCAGTCGCACATCAGGCAGACGAAATCCTGGCCCACCCTATCTCGGCGCCGAGCGCCACACACTGGGCAGGTCTTACTGGTCCATTGAGGGTTGACTTTGATGATCGGCACGCCCGCGAGGGCGGCCTTGTATTCGATCTGACGGTGGATCTCGCGACGGGGCCAAGCGGAGAGACGGCGATTCATTCGATGGGAACGGGCTCCCGCGCCGTGGAGCATGAGGTCCTCGAGGACGATCGCCGCCTTCGCCTTCGCCGCGAGTCGGACGATGCCCTTCGAGGTCCGATGGAGTCTCTGGCGGACGCGATGCCGCTCTCGCCGACCCTCGCGGTCCAACAGTCGCCGGGCAACCCGACGGTCGTTCGACTTCTTCCTCGCGAGCCGACGCCGACGCTGGAAGTGAATCTCTTGGATCCGTCGCACGCCGTCGAACGGCACGCGGACGAGCGTCGCGGAATCACTCGATGCGACGACGCCGTCGAGGGAATCCTCGTTCGTGTCGAGCGCGATCGCCGCCTCGGGCTCGTACGGTTTCGGGACGTCCTTCCGCACGACGACGATGATTTTGCCGGGGACCACCGTGAGGGATCCGAGGCCCCACGATGGGTCACTCAGGATCGAGCGGTGCCACTCGCAGAGGGGCAAGTGTAGCTGGACACCTTCCGTCCCTCGGATCGGGATGCGAAGCCGTCCCGTCTCCCGGTCCAGCCAGTACGACTGGTTCTCCGCCTTCAACATGAGGCGCCGCATGAACGGGGTCGTCGTCCGCTTCCCTTTCCTCATCCGGCGACGGTAGACCTTGAGGACCGACAAGGCGACCCCGAACGCGGATGGGATGTACTTCTTGTGAACGACATGCCGGGCGCTGAGGTCCCCGTACGCCGCGCGAGTGAGCCGCGCGCGGGATCGATGATCCCCTTGCAGCGAGATCCGGATCGACTCGTTGACGATGAGGCGGAACTCGGCCAAGAGCCAGTCGAGACGGGGGTCGCTCCACATGACGGGGAAGACGAGGGCCCGGTGGGCGAGCACGGTCTTCTCTGGGACGACGGAGGCGTCAGGTTAACGGGGGGAGATGGCCGAAAGTGAAAATCCTATCGAGGGGATGTCGGGAGTGGGCCGAGGCTGCATGTGCGACTGGTCCGCACAACCCGGGACGGTCAACATCCCGCGGAAGTTACACAACCGAGGCCGCGGAACCCTTATCCGCGGACCGCGACTTTCGTGGACGTGGCGCAACGCGCGAAGGCCAGGCGGCCCCGCAAGGCGCCGCAGACGAAGCGCGCCTCCGCCGAGACGAGCGCCGCGCCCGGCCGGACGTACAGCGGCCTCCCGATGCCCGTGGTCGTCGCCCCGCGCGAGCCTACCTCCGACGAATTCCGCTCGCGGATTGGATTCCCGGGACAGCCGCCGTTCACGCGCGGCATCCGGCCGACGATGTACCGGGGCCGTCTGTGGACGATGCGACAGTACGCGGGCTTCGGGACGGCGAAGGAGACGAACCGCCGGTTTCGGTATCTCTTGTCGCAGGGAAACGAGGGGCTGAGCGTCGCCTTCGACTTGCCGACGCAGATGGGCTACGACAGCGACGCGCCGATGGCCCGAGGGGAGGTGGGTCGGACGGGCGTCGCAATCCCGACGATCGCGGACATGCGGACGCTCCTCGACGGCCTCCCGCTCGACCGCGTCAGCACGAGCATGACGATCAACGCGACGGCGGCGATCCTCCTCGCCATGTACATCGCGGTCGCGGAGGAACGGGGCGTCCCTCGCGCCGAGCTGCGCGGCACGGTCCAGAACGACATCCTCAAGGAGTACATCGCCCGGTCGACGTACATCTACCCCCCGGACGCCTCGATGCGTCTCGCGGTCGACGTCATCGAGTTCTGCGCGCGCGAGGTCCCCCGGTGGAACGCGATCAGCGTGAGTGGCTACCACATCCGCGAGGCCGGGGCGACGGCGGCGCAGGAGATCGGGTTCACCCTCTCGAACGCGATCGCCTACCTGGAGGCGGCCGTCGAGCGGGGCCTTGACGTCGACGCGATCGCGCCTCAGATCTCCTTCTTCTTCAACGCGCACATGGACCTCCTCGAGGAGGTCGCGAAGTTCCGCGCCGCACGCCGGCTGTGGGGTTCGATCATGGCGGAGCGGTTCCATGCGAGCAAGCCCGAATCGATGGCGTTGCGGTTCCACGCGCAGACCGCGGGTGTCGCGCTCACGGCCCAGCAGCCGGAGAACAACGCGGTCCGCGTGGCGGTGCAGGCGCTCGCCGCGGTCCTCGGCGGCGCGCAGTCCCTGCACACGAACAGCATGGACGAGGCGCTCTCCTTGCCGTCGGAGAAGGCCGTTCGGCTCGCCCTGCGGACGCAGCAGATCCTCGCGCACGAGAGCGGGGTGGCGAACACGGTCGATCCGGCGGCAGGCTCGTTCGTCATCGAGTCCCTGACCGATCGACTGGAGGCGGCCGCGTCGGACCTGATCCGGGACGTGGACCGCCGGGGCGGGGTGCGCAAGGCGATCGAATCGGGATGGGTCCAGCGCCAGATCGCCGACTCGGCGTATCGGTTCCAGACGGAACTGGAACGAGGCGAGCGGACGGTCGTCGGCGTGAACGCCTACTCGGAGGGGAGCGGACGCGTGCCGTTGCATCGGCCGGGCGCGAAACTGGAGGCCGAGCAGGTCCGGCGACTGAAAGCGTTCCGCGAGGCGCGCGATGCGAAGGCGGTCGGCCGGGCGCTCCGCGAGCTCGAGCGAGTCGCCCGGTCCAAGGCGAATCTCGTGCCGGCGATCCTCTCGGCCGTGCAGTCGGGCGCGACGCTGGGCGAAATCAGCGACGGGCTTCGATCGTCCTTCGGCACGTACCGGGAGAGGCAGGAGGTATGATCGGCCGGGCGCACCACGTGGGGATCGCCGTGAAGCGGCTGGACGACGGCCTCGCGCTGTACCGGACGCTGGGCTTGGAGCCCGAATCGGTCGAGGACGTGCCGACGGACGGCGTCCGAGCGGCATTCTTGCCCGCGGGCGCGGTGCGAATCGAGCTCCTCGAGTCGCTCCGGTCGGATGGACCGATCGCCCGCTTCATCGAGCGACGGGGCGAGGGACTCCACCACCTCGCCTTCGCGACGGACGACATCCGCGGTGCGATGAACCGGCTCCGAGCGGCCGGCCTCGAGCTCGTCGACACGGAGCCGCGTCGCGGCGCCCAGGGCCGGCTCGTCGCGTTCGTGCACCCCCGCTCCGCGCGTGGCGTCCTCCTCGAACTGGTTGAAGAGGCCGGCTGATCCGAAGAGGTCCCGCAACTCGGCGGGTTGAGACTGAAGACCGCGGCGAGGCCCGGGCTCCGCTCCCCGCGCAGATTTCCCCCTACCCGCGAACGTTGAAATAGCGGCCCGAGGGTGGGCCGCTCCGTGAAGGTCGGCGAGTTTCACGACTCGAATCGAAAAATCGTCGGTCGCACCGTGCTCCACCACGACGTCCTCGAATCGACGAACGAGACCGCGAAGGAACTCCTCGAGGCCGACGTCGAGGAAGGCCTCGTCGTCTGGGCCGACCGGCAGGTCGCCGGCCGGGGCCGGCAAGGCCGGGCGTGGGCCTCCCCTCCGGGCGGCCTCTACGTGTCGATGATCCTCCGGCCGAAGGAGGCGCACGCGTGGATCCTCGGGTTGCTGATCGGCATGCCCGTCGTGAAAGCCCTCCGACACTTCGGGGTGTTCGCGGGCCTGAAGTACCCTAACGACGCCGTGTACCAAGGTCGCAAGATCGCCGGGATCCTCTCCGAGGGCGTGTACCGGCGGGACGTGTACCACGTCGTCGCAGGCGTGGGCGTGAACACGAATGTCGATCTCGAACGACTCCCGCCGGACGTGCAGCCGAAGGCGACGACGTTGAAGCGGGAGGTGAATCTGTTCGTCTCGAACGACGAGTTCCTGGACTATTTCCTGAACCAGGTCGACGACCTGTACTCGCGGTACCGCAACACGCGAGTCGAGTTCCTCCTGAAGGATTACCGGGGACAGTGCACGACGATCGGAAAGCGTGTCGCCGCCACCACCTCGAAGGCAACGCTGACCGGACGGGCATACGACATCGCGCCGAACGGAGCCCTCGTCATCATGGACGACGACGGTGGAAAACACGAGTTCGTCGAAGGATCCCTCGAGGTCCTCAAGTGATCGTTGTCGCTCGTTGCGGATGCCACGCGTTCTACGCTCCCGACCCATGCCTCCGCGGGAGACCGCGAAGGATTAAAGACGCGCCTCCGCGTTCGGCGCTCGGATGACGGTCGACGAGCGCGTCGAGGAGCTGCGCCGACGGAGAGCCCTCTCGAAGGTAGGCGGCGGCAAGGAGCGGGTCGACGCGCAGCGTGCGAAGGGGAAACTGACGGCCCGGGAGCGGCTGGACCTCCTGTTGGATCCCGACTCGTTCGTCGAGACCGATCCGTTCGTCGAGCACCGGGCGACCGACTTCGGGATGGACAAGAAACGGATCCCGGGCGACGGCGTCGTGACGGGCCACGGCACGATCGACGGTCGGACGGTGTTCGTGTTCTCGCAGGACTTCACGGTCTTCGGCGGGAGCCTCGGCGAGATGCACGCGAACAAGATCGTCAAGGTCATGGACCTCGCAATGAAAGTCGGGGCGCCAGTCATCGGCTTGAACGACAGCGGGGGCGCGCGAATCCAGGAGGGCGTGATTAGCCTCGGCGGCTACGCGGAGATTTTCTTCCGCAACGTCCTCGCATCGGGCGTCGTCCCGCAGATCAGCGCGATCCTGGGACCGTGCGCGGGCGGGGCCGTGTACAGCCCGGCGATGACGGACTTCGTCGTCATGACAATGGACACTTCGAACATGTTCATCACGGGCCCGGAAGTGATCAAGGCCGTGACCGGGGAGGAGGTCACCTTCGAGGAACTCGGGGGTGCGATGACCCATGCCGAGAAGAGCGGCGTCGCGCACTTCGCCGAGGCCGACGAGAAGGCGGCTCTCCGAGTCGTCCGTAAGCTCCTCAGTTACATCCCGTCGAACAACGTCGACGAACCCCCGTTGCTCCGGACGGACGACGACGCGAACCGGATGGACCCGGACCTCGCCGCTGTGGTGCCTCGCGAGCCGGACAAGCCGTACGACATGCGCGACGTCATCACTCGGGTCGTCGACCGCGGGTCCTGGTTCGAGGTGCACTCGCACTGGGCCCAAAACATCGTCGTGGGCTTCGCGCGGCTCGACGGCTTCCCGGTCGGCGTCGTCGGGAACCAACCGAAAGTCCTCGCGGGTACACTCGACATCAACTCGTCGATCAAGAGCGCCCGGTTCGTGCGGTTCTGCGACGCCTTCAACATCCCACTCCTGACGTTCGTCGACGTCCCAGGGTTCCTGCCCGGCATCGAGCAGGAGTACGGCGGGATCATCCGCAACGGCGCGAAACTCCTGTTCGCGTACAGCGAGGCCACCGTTCCAAAGGTGACCGTCATCACGCGGAAGGCGTATGGCGGCGCGTACGACGTGATGTGCTCGAAGCACATCCGGGGCGATTTCAATTTCGCGTGGCCATCGGCGGAGCTCGCGGTCATGGGACCCGAGGGGGCGGTCCAAATCGTCTTCAAGAAAGAAATCGAAGAGGCCAAAGAACCGAAGGAGCGCGAGGCGGCGCTCGTCCGGGAATACCGGGACCGGTTCGCGAACCCGTACGTCGCGGCCCGGATGGGTTACCTCGACGACGTCATCGAGCCGCCGGAGACGAGGCCGCGGGTCATCGGCGCCTTCGCCGTCCTCCGGACGAAGCGCGAGGCCCGTCCGCCGAAGAAGCACGGGAACATTCCGCTGTGATGCGGGGGGACATGTTCCGGAGGCTCCTGATCGCGAACCGCGGCGAGATCGCGATCCGAATCGCTCGGACGGCTCGGGCGATGGGCATCGCCTGCATCGGCGTGTACTCCGAGGCGGACCGGGCGGCCGTCCACCGCCGCTCGATGGACGAGAGCCGAGAGATCGGCGGGCCCCTGCCGATCCAGAGCTACCTGAACATCGACGCCATCCTGCGCGTCGCGAAGGAGACGGGAGCGGAGGCGATCCATCCGGGATACGGGTTCTTGTCCGAGAGCCCGACGTTCGTCGAGCGGTGCGCGGAGGCGGGTATCGTCTTCGTAGGCCCGCCGCCGGAGGCGATGGCGCTGACGGGCGACAAGATTGCGGCGCGCCGGGCGATGGGCGAAGCCGGCGTGCCCGTCACGGAAGGCGTCGACCGGGTTGTGCAGTCCCCCGAGGAAGCCCGGTCGATCGCGTCGGAACTGGGATACCCGGTGCTGTTCAAGGCGACCGCGGGCGGCGGCGGCATCGGCATGGCCCGGGTCGATCGGTCGGCGGATCTTGCGGCGGCGTGGGAATCCGCCCGATCCGTCGCCCGCGCGAATTTCGGGAATCCGGACGTCTTCCTGGAAAAGTACCTCCTCAAGGCGCGGCACGTCGAAGTCCAAGTCCTGCTGGGGCCGCAAGGCGTCGGGATCGGATTCGTCGAGCGGGAGTGCAGCGTCCAGCGGAGGCACCAGAAACTCGTCGAGGAGACTCCGTCCCCGGCCGTCACCCCGAAACTCCGCGCCCGCCTCGTCGAGGTCGCCGTGCGCGGGTTGCGCGCTCTCGGGTACCGCAACGCGGGGACGGTCGAGTTCCTCCTCCATGAAGGCCGCTTCACGTTCAACGAGGTGAACGCACGCCTCCAGGTCGAACACCCGATCACGGAGATGGTCACGGGCGTGGACCTCGTACGGCAGCAGCTGCGGATCGCCGCGGGCGAGGGCCTCGAACTCTCCGCGAACGAGATTCGCCGCCGAGGCCATGCGATCGAGTGCCGGGTGAACGCGGAGGATCCCCTCCGGAACTTCCTTCCCTCTCCGGGGCGGATCGTCGCGTACCACGAGCCCTCCGGACCGGGCGTGCGGGTCGACAGCGGCGTGGGGGCCGGTTCCACCGTGCCGCCCTTCTACGATCCGTTGCTCGCGAAGGTGATCGTCCACGGCCGGACGCGGGATCTCGCGGTGCGACGGATGCGCGATAGCGCGGATGCGTTCGAGATCCACGGGGTCCACACGAACCTGCCGTTCCATCGAGCGCTCCTCCGCGAGGGCCGTTTCGTTCGGGGCGATCTCTGGACGACGATGGTCGCCGACTTGCGAATCGCGGAACGGATCCGCGGCCGGGGACCGTGGGAGGAACGGATCGCGGCGATCGCCGCCGCCCTCGCCGCAGACGGCCGACTGGCCGCTGGGCCGATGTACTCGGTGGAGCGCCTCCGACCGTCCGGCTGGGCGCTCGCCGGCCGTCGACAACAGCTCGCGGGAGGTGGCCATGCGGTTCCGGCTCGTCGTCGATGGTGAGGCGCGCGACATCGAACTCACTCGGGATTCCAAGGGGGTCGCGGTCCGCGTCGATGGAGCTGAATACCGTGCCCGAACCAAAGCGACGACGGACGGGATCTCCGTCCGCATCGGGTCCGAAACGCATCGGATCCGGTTCCAGGGCAGCGACGTGATCGTCGACGATTGCCGCCACGCGATATCCGTCCCGGAGGTGACAGAAGACCGACCCGAGGGAACGCCCGCGGCGACAATCCGCGGGGCCGCCGTCGACGTGCGCTCGTCGATGCCGGGCCGCGTCGTCCGGGTGATGGTCGCTCCCGGTGACCGCGTGAAGCGAGGGCAGACCCTCCTCGTCCTGGAGGCGATGAAGATGCAGAACGAGATCCCCGCGCCACGGGACGGCGTGGTGCGGCGTCTCAATGTAACCGAAGGCGAGACGATCGCCGCAGATCGGGTCGTCGCCGTTCTCGAGCCCCTCTGAACCAGGAGCGGTCCGTAGCGGTGCGTCGGCACCGTGGCGAGGAGGTCCTCCGCTCGTGTTTGGTGTTCGTGACGTCCTCCAACGGGCCATGCGAGTCGAGAATTCGGCGGCTCGCTCTCCACGTCATCGCTCGGGTTCCAGATGGGCGACGATCATCGCGGGAGCCGCGCCGATCGCGGTCGCGGTTTCAAAGGCAATTCCACGAGACGTGAGGTCGAAGTGATAGAGGCCGAGCGGGTACACGTCCCGGTCGTCAAGGCCTCGAGGACCCAGGCCGAACACGAGCAGGAGGGACGTTCCCACGCGCAGGAGGTCCGCGAGGCGCCGGGCGCTCGCCGCCTTCTTCGCATCCGGGCGGTTCGTCGTGACGACGGGTTCGCCGAGTTGCGGCGGGAAGCCCCGCTTGGGGAAATCGAACGTTGCAAAACGGCCGGCGTCCGCGAGCTCCCGGAGATACTTGCCCGCTTCTCCGATGCTCGTCGTCCCGGAGACCCAGAGGGCAACCTCTTGCGGCGTCCGCAATCCGCGCTCGTACGGGAACCCGAAGGTCGCCAGGTTGCCGTCGAACGCGAGGGCAACGGGTGCTGCGCGGGCGATCGCGCGGCGGTGCGCCTCTGCGAACCTCACCGGGTCGTACGAGTTATAGAGGCCGATCGTTATGCGTCCGCGGGCCATCCGAGCCGCCGATACACTCCGGATTATTTGCAGGTGCGCCATGCGGAGGGCCCGCCCGCGTGTAGGGGCGCAGGCCGAGACGCCGAATCTTGAACTACCCTCTCGCGGATGTCCTCGGATCGTGCGGATGCTCTACTACACCGTGGACGGCGGCCGCGTGGCGGGGCTCCCCGGTCCGGCCTACATGGAGTGGGACTTCGCCCGGTTGCGGAAGATGGGCTACTCGGTCGTGGTGAGCCTGGAGTGCGATCGCCTGAACACGTTCGAGATCGAGGACTCCGGGTTTGAGCACAAGAAGATTTGCATCGAAGATTTCTCGGCACCTTCGCTCGACCAGATCGACGAGTTCGTCGCGTTCCTCGAGTCGAAACTCGACGAGGGCAAGAAGGTCCTCGTGCACTGCTACGCCGGCCGAGGCCGGACCGGGACGATGCTCGCCGCCTACCTGATCCACCGCGGCATGTCGTCCGATGCGGCGCTCCGCGAGATTCGCGAGCGAGCCGGCGAAGCCTACGGCACGATTCGGGGCGTCATTGAGCCGCAGCAGGAGGAAATCTTGTACCAGTACGAGCGACGCGCCCGAAGCGCGTGAGCGCGCCTCTCACTTCAGCTCGGCGAGTTCCTCGCCTTCCCATGTGTACTTCTTCTGTTTCCGCTTCTTGTGGACGCCCTTCTGAAGGAGGTATCCCACGAGCAAGGGCAACCCGATCGTCGCATCGACGAGGCTCTGCGCCATCTTCGCGTCCTTGTGGAACTTGCCCCACGACTGGCTCTCCTCGAAGGTGCAGCCGCTCAGGCCGCCCCACTGTGGCACGTCCGTCGTGATCTGCGCGGCGTACATGTGCGGGTTCTCCGGATACCCCATGACTTCCTGGATCACCTCGACCTGTGAGATGTAGTTCTTGGGAGTGCCGCCTCCGACGTAAAACACGCCGGTCCGCGGCGATTTCAGTTTGACCTGGGCGATCTCGTAGTTGTCCTTGATCGAGTCGATCGCGATTGGATTTCGGCCTGCCTTCACGCGGTCATGATGGTGTTTCGCGAGCGCGATCCCGACGGATGAGTCGTTGAGCGCGGGCACGAAATACGGGATCCCTTTCCGGTAGCACGCGCCGACCAGGCTGTTCGAATCCTTCTCGGCGATCTTCCCCATCATCGCGAGGAACTCGCGGCTGCTGTACGACCTCGGTTCGAGCGAATCGGCGAGGGACGCGATCTCCTCGTCGCACTCCCGGAAGAGCGACTCGTCCGCGAGGGTGTCGTACACGCGGTCCAGGAAGTGCTCCCGGAGCACGATGTCGTCCGCGTCGGGCGAGGACCGGTAGTGCCGGTATCCGTGCGCCTCGTAGAAGTCGTGGTACGCGATCGCGCCGGTCGTCACGACGACGTCGACCAGGCCGAACTCGACCATGTCGCGCATGACCTTCCGCAGCCCGCCGGGCGTGAGCGCGCCGGCCCCGCCGAAGAAGATGGTGCACTTCGGGTCGGTCATCGCGTTCTCGAGGACGGAGGCGCACAGGCCGAGCGTCCTCGCTTGGAACGAGATGTGCTTGTACCCGTCCACGAGGTCCGCGACCGTCTTCGTCGTCTCGAGGTCGAGATGCTCGATCGGGACCGTCGTCAGGTCGGCCTTGGTGGGCTTGTTGGTGGGCTTCTTGCTCGGCATGGCCGGCCCAATGGGCGTCTCGGGCAAAAGGGTTCGGTCCTACGACTTCTTCTTCCCTTCGACCGCCTCGGCAATCGCGCGGGACTTCTCTTTCGGCCTCGAGCAGACGGCATACTCGTCGCCGTCGAAGAACACGTCGAGGTCGGGGTTCGCTCGCTGAATGTCCTGGATCCGCTGCATGATGTCTTTGAGGGTGATCGACTCGTCGTTCGGGTCGATCCGCATGATGATGCGCTTCCCACTCTCCGTCCCCACGGCCTGCCCCTCTTCGAAAGCCTGTCGGAACCGTCAGATTCGTCCGACCGTATAAATACTATTCCGGCGCGGTGCCTGTGCGGCAATTCGCCGTCGCGGACGCGAGTTACATTGACGGATGATACTGGGGACCTTACGATTATATACCCTGCTGGAGGGTAGTGACGCGAACCGGTTCAGCGGAGTCGGTCGTGCGAACGATGCAACGGGAGGCACGGGCCTGATGGCGATGAAGCCCACCGGGGGCGCCGTCTCCGAGGCCTGCCGGGTCTGCGGCGGCGAGGTGAACGCGCGCGGCGAGTGCGTCGTCTGCGGCACGAAGCAATCGGCGTCGGCCACGTGGGCGGACGACAAGGCCCCGGCCACGTGGCTCAAACGCGACTCCGAGGCGGGCTTGGGCGGATGGACGGGCGACGCGACGACCGGCGGCGACTCCCGGGACGACGCGCTCCGCAAGTGGCTGGCCGGCGAGGACGACGCGTTCCAGGACTGGATCGGCGTGCCGACGGTCACGGGCGGCTCGAAGCCTGGGCGTGTGACGGAGGGCGTGTCGGACGACAAGCTCCGGGACTTGCGGGCGAAAGGGCTCGAGGCGGACGGCTTGCGCGCCGAGCTCGAGTCGATGCGCGCGACGTTGAACCGCGAGCTCGCGAACTTCCGCTCAGGTCGGTTCGATCCCGTCAAGTACATCGAGGAAACCGCGAACCTCTCGAAGCAGCTCCAGTCGGAGATCGCGAAGCGGAAGGAGCTCGAGCAGGAGATCGAGCACATCAAGAAAGGGTCCATCGCCGTCATCAAGTACGTCAAGTCGCAGCAACTCAAGGCGGGCGCCTCGCCGGAGGCGAGGAAGCGGCTCGATCAGGAAGCGAAGGCGCGAGCGTCGCTCGAAGCGCAGGTCGCGGAGATCCGGGCGGTGAACGACCAGCTCCGGAAGCAGCTGGAAGCGGGCCTCGCGAAGATGAAGCCGGATCAGCGGGAGCTGAAGAAGCGCGAGGTCGATCTGGCGGAGCGGGAGGCGGTGATGCAGGCGAAGGAGGCGCGCCTGGCCTCGGCCGGCGCACGCGAGGGCGACGCTAGCGCGCCGATCGAAGAGCTGAGACGCCGTCTCGAAGAGGAGCTGCGGGAGAAGGAGCAGGAATACTTCCAGAGTGAGGAGGCGTTCAAGAAGCGGATCATCGGCCTCGAAGGGGAAGTCAACAAGCACAAGATCGAGGAGAAAGTCCGCGCGGAGGCGCAGGCCCTTTCCGGAAAGCCGAAGACGGAGATGCAGGGCGTCCTCCAGAAGAAGGAGCAGGACGTCCTTCAGAAGGAGCGGATGATCCTCCTGCGGGAACAGGAGCTCCAGCGGCTCCAGGAGGAGCTCCAGGTCAAAGAGGACGACATCAAGAAGGTGAAGGAGCCCCTCGCGTACAAGGAGGAGGAGCTCCTCCGGCGCGAGGAGGATCTCTTGTACCGCGAGAAGGTCATGCAGGCGGAGCGCCGCAAGATCGAGGACGCGAAGGCGCTCGGCGGCTCGACGGCCGAGCTCGACCTGAAGGCCCGCCTCGAGGAACTGAAGTCGGAGATCACGCAGAAGGAGGAGGAGGTCCGGGCGAAGGAGAAGTACCTCCAGCAGAAGATGGAAGAGCTGCGCGCCCGGGAACAGGGCTTGATCACGGAGGA
The DNA here is from genome assembly GCA_036395115.1 of Thermoplasmata archaeon. Lineage (NCBI taxonomy): Archaea > Methanobacteriati > Thermoplasmatota > Thermoplasmata > Thermoplasmata archaeon. The sequence goes on from DASWDU010000010.1 coordinate 12,220, forward strand.
CATCGAGGCCCGGGAACAGGACCTCCAGATCGAGGTGAAGCAGCAGAAAGTCAAGACAGGCGTTCCGCGGCTCGACGACCTGCTGTTCGGCGGCATCCCGTTCGGCACGAACGCGTCCGTGTACGGGCCGGCGTACGTCGGGAAAGAGGTCGTGGTCGGCATCTTCATGGCGGAAGGCCTGAAGAAAGGGGTGCCGATCCTCTGGGTGCTGACCGACAAGGGTCCCGGGGACATCCGCGAGGAGATGTCGTTCGTCCTCCCGGGCTACGAGGAATACGAAAAGCTCGGGCTCGTCCGGTACATCGATGCGTACTCGAAGTCGATGGGGGCGGAGGCGTCGGATCCGAACACGACGTACATCGACGAGCCGACGGACCACCAAGCGCTCCTGAAGGCGGTCGACGCGAAGGCCGCAGAGTGGAAAAAGAAATTTCCGACGTACCGGCTCGCCTTCCGCAGCGTCTCGACGCTCATCGCGTACCTCGATCCGACGACGACGTTCAAGTTCCTCCAGCCGTTCGTCGGCCGCCGCAAACGGGACAGGGCCGTCGCGTTCTACGTGATCGAGAAGGGCATGCACGAGGAGCAGGAGATCCAGATGCTCGGCTCGCTGATGGACGGCAGCGTCGAATTCAAGGTGGAGCAGCTCAAGTCGTTCATGAGCATCAAAGGCATCTGCGACGTGCAGAGCCGCGGCTGGATCCGGTACACGTACACGAAGTCGAACGTGTCGGTCGGGTCGTTCAGCCTGGATCACATCAAGTGATCAGGCGATCTCGGGCGAGCGGCCCTTGGACGGTTTCCCCGGGGTCTGTTGGATGTTCACCTGGGGGATCGGAATCGGCGGTGGCAAGCGCAACTCCCGTGCGAGAATGACTGCCTCGGGGATGCAGTTCGTCATGATGATCGTGTGGATCTCCTGCGCGACCTCGGGCGGCATCTGGCCGCCAGACGACCAGCCTTTCACGAGCGCCTTCGCGTCCCCTTCCCAGAGGAGGCTCCCCTCGATCTGGATGAGCCCGACCACCGCCTCCGACGCATGGTAGTTCGCGGTGAAGCGGAAGTCCACCGACGCCTGTCGCTCGCCCAGCTCGGAGACGAGGGTGACGGTGCTGTTGTGGTCCACCCGCAGGTTGACCCACCGGTCGGATGGCTTGACGAAGCGCCGGCCGTCGACGCTCGAGAGTTCGAAGGTCTTGATCGGCATTGCCGCCGCGCCTAGGGGTCGAGCCTATATGAAGGTTGTCGCGAGGGCGGGTTTTTGTTGCGGTTCGTGTTCGGAGGGGTCGCATGGTCTTGTGGATCGGCGTGGACGATACGGACAGCCTACGAGGCATGTGCACGACGTTCCTCGCAACCGAAATCGTGCGCGAGCTGACGAAGGAATACGACCTCATCGGGTATCCCCGTCTCGTGAGGCTCAACCCGAACATCCCGTGGAAGACGCGAGGGAACGGCGCGATTTGCCTACGGGTGGGCCGAGGACGCGGAGTGCCGCGGTCCATCGGCCGCATCGAAACCACCGAGGTCCGTGCATATCCCCGCGGCGACGATCCCGCGAATCCCGGCCGAGTGGAGGCCGTCGTCGGCCGTCTCGTCGAACGGTGGTCTTGCCTCGACGACGAGACAACGAATCCCGGATTCGTGGTCTTGCACAGACAACCCGCCGTTCGCATGTATTGGCGTGCGGTCAGGGGAATCGTCGAAAAGACCGAGGCGCTCCAATCGGCGGCAGGGCTGGGTTGCATTCGGCAGTACAAGAACGGCCGCGGGGTCATCGGCGCGATCGCGGCGACCGCGTGGAGGCCCCGAGACCGAACATACGAAATCATGGCTTACCGCGAAACCGCACGGTGGGGTAGCCAGCGAAACATCGACTCCGAGTCCGTCGCGGACATGGACCTTCGCTTCCCATCGACGTTCAACAATCTCGACCGCGAGACCTTGCGGATCGCGATTGTCCCTCACTCCCCATGCCCCGTCCTCTTCGGCATCCGAGGAGAGGATCCGCAAGATCTGCCAGCCGCGGCACGCACGATCCGGGGCGAGGGTCCCGCCCGCCTGATGGTGTTCGAGACGAATCAGGGCACGGACGATCACGTAGTCCCGCGGCCGACCGACGATCCGCTTACGGCGGGCGTGTTCACCGGCAAGGTGACGTGCGCGCCGCACGCGATCCAAGGCGGTCATGTGATTTTTAGGATGGGAAAGCGAGAAGTCGTTGCCTACGAGCCGTCGAAGGGTTTCCGGAGAATCGTACGAGAACTGACACCGAACGACCGGCTTCGGGTTGTCGCCTCCGTCCGGGACCGACCTCGTGTCCTCAACCTCGAGAAGATGGGGATTATCGAACTGTCGAAGTCAGTCGAGAAAGTCGCGAATCCTCTATGCCTGTCCTGCGGTCGGCGCATGAAATCGCGCGGCCGGTCGGCCGGATTTCGGTGCGGCCGATGTCATCGGGTCGCACCGGTCGAGGCCGCAGCCTATCGCGTCGTGCCCCGTCACGTTCAGACCGGCTGGTATGAGCCCCCTGTGTGCTCGCGCCGCCACTTGAGCAAGCCGCTCAAACGAGGCGTTCCGAGGCCGTTCTAGTTCCACGGATGTCTCGCCCACGAGGTAGGGTCGCGGCCTTGTCGCCCAGAGGCCGGCGCGGTCTCCGCGTGCCGAATAAACGCCCTGCGGCGCTCGGCATCGGCGTGCCGAGTCCGGGAATTCGCCGCACACGCTCGAGGTATGTGACGACTCGGCTCAGTGGGATGATTACTGCGAGGTACATCACCGAAACCATGACGAACGCCTCAATCGGGTGACCGCTCGCCACGTCGTTCCCAAAGTGCTGGATCTCGTCGACACCTATGATGCTGACGATTGCGCTCGCTTTGAGGAGGCCGATCCATTCGTTGGCAAGAGGCAATGTCACGAGTCGAAGACTCTGGGGGAGCGTGATATGAAGGAAGATGCTCCAGCCCCGCATGCCGACCGACTTCGCTGCCTCGATTTGACCCTGGCCGACGGACTGGAACCCGGCCCGGAAGACCTCCGCTTGGTATCCGATCGTGTTGATCGTCAGCGCAAGGAGTCCGATGAACTCGAACAGTCGAGGCTGTCGCGGGAAGTTGTTGATTACGAAGAAGTACACGAGCCACATCTGGACAAAAAATGGCGTCCCTCGGATCCCCTCCGTGTAACCGGTCGCAATCCCGGACAGGGGAAGCATGACCGCGCGGACTATCCGTCCGCCGATGATGCGGAGTACCGCCCGCGGCGTGCCCCACAATTCTCGCGCGCGGCCGAAGGCGAGCGCCTCGCCGGTGCGTTTCCGCGTTAGAGAGACGCGATAGGCTCGGAGCATCCCCATCGGAATCGCGATGAGGAAACCGACGACGAATGGGACAGTCGTGAGGAAAAGCGAGAGATACAAAGGCGAGTCGATGAAGGGGACAACGAATCCGGGCCACCTTGAAGCCATGAACTGTAAGTCGACTAAGCCCACCTGAGCCATGACCAAGATGACGGCCGCGACCACAATCAGCGCGATGATCGCGATCGAGATCGAGTGCCAGTGCAAGGCGTCACGCAAGGCCTGCATGGTTGCCCGTCGAATTCGGTCAGGGACGTCTTGGCGGGGTTCCCCCGACATCCTCTCACCCCAGTATCCGGCTGACGAAAGCCTTCGTCCGCGGTTCGGTCGGGTGGTCGAAGATTTCGGACGGCGGTCCCTGCTCCACGATCTTGCCTTGATCCAGGAACGCGACCTCGTCTGCCACACTCTTAGCAAAACCCATCTCGTGCGTGACGACAACCATCGTCATCCCTTCGTCCGCAAGTTTCGCCATGACATCCAAGACCTCGTGGATGAATTCCGGATCCAACGCCGACGTCGGCTCATCGAAGAGCATGACCTTCGGATCCATCGCGAGGGCTCTCGCAATCGCGACCCGTTGTTGCTGCCCCCCCGAGAGCTGAGCCGGGTAAGCGGCGAGCTTGTCCCCAAGACCGACCCGTTCGAGTTCCCATCGCGCTTTCTTGGCCGCTTCTTTGGGATCCATTTTCAGGACTTTCGTGAGACCAAGGGTGACGTTGCGAAGGGCGGTTAGGTGTGTGAAGAGGTTGAACGACTGAAAGACCATTCCAATCTGTTGCCGTGCCCACTCTGGCCGGATGTCGGGAGACGTGATTCGTACACCCTCTAGGTACACGTCTCCGCTGTCGGGGACGACGAGCAGATTCAAACATCGAAGGAAGGTCGATTTGCCCGAACCGGACGGGCCGATGATGCACAAGACCTCCCCTTTCGTGACCTCCAGGCTGATTCCTCGGAGTACATGCAGGTCCGCGAATGACTTCTGGATATTCTCGGCTCGGATCATAGCTGCGCCGCTTCGAGACCTGGAACCTTGGACCGATTCTCTACGAATCGCACAATCCGAACGACGAAATATGTGAGGACGAAGTAAAGGAGAGCGATTTCGGTCCATATGATGAAGATCAGATTGAAGTCAATCGCGAGGGCGCCGTTTACCAGCACCCCGCCTATGAACGAGAGCTCGATTGCGCTAATGGCGGACAGCAAGGACGTATCTTTGATGACCGAACTGAACTCATTGCCCAGGGCCGGCAGCGACACGCGGAATGCCTGGGGGAAGACTACGTTGAAGAGGGTCGTCGATCGCGACAGACCCATCGCGTAGGCCGCTTCGATCTGGCCGGCAGGAACGGAAAGAAATCCCGCGCGCATGATTTCCGTCTGATATGAACCGGAATGAAATGCGAGCGCGAGTGCGCCCGCTGTCACGGCGAACTCCACGGGATTGTCGATGAAGAACAGGGAACGAATCATCTTCGTCGCGAGAAGGGAGCTGAACGAAATCAGGGTGATTGGAGGCATCGAGCGGAAGAACTCGACGTAGGTTCCGCCGACGGCCCTCGCGGTCCGTGAGGTCGATGTTCGGGCCCATGCCATGAGGAGCCCCATCGTGAACCCCACGGGAATGACCGCGCCCACCAACCAGAGAGTACCGGCGAATCCCCGGACGAGTGACGGAACAATGGATTCAGCGTACGCGAGACTGTAGACGCCGGACTGACCGAGCCATACGAGGAAAAGGAACGCGACGAGTGCGCCAACGAGTCCCACAATATTCCTCGCGAGCGTCCGCCGACTGAATCCGATCCGCCTCGCGTGGAGCAAGCGCCCATCGGATCGATGTGGCCAACCATCCGGCTTTCCCCCCTTGGAGGAGATAGCAATCACCTGTCGTCGCCTTTCCTCGGGCGCGGCGTAAGGAGCCAGGGAACGCCCGCGGGCTAGAAAAGGCATGGGGTTGGCCGACGCCAACCCGCACGAGCGCGCCTACGCGAACCATTTCTGGATTAGCGCATCATATGTCCCGTTCGCACGGAGGTTCGCGAGGGTCCGGTTTATCGAGGGTACGAGCTTCAGCGGGTCCCCATTCGCAACCGCAAATCCGTACAGCTCTCCGGTCGTGATTTGACCGGCCACGCGAAGGCCGCTGTTCGTTGCCCCCGCGTACGTCTTCGCAGGGTCGAGGTCGATGATCACGGCGTCAATCTGGCCTCCTTTCAGGGCCGCAATCTCGGTGTCGACCCGCTCGAAGACGACAATCTGTGTGTCGGGGTTCGTCATGTTGGGCCTCAGATAGGTATTCGCCCAATCGAGGCTTGTCGTCGCCTGCTGCACGCCGATTGTGTACGCCTTCAAGTCGTTGACCGTACACTCGGTCGCGCACGTGATCGCGGATGCGGTTTGGACGAGGACGCCTTGGTTCGCGTTGTAATATGGGTTCGAGAAGTCCATGGACGCGTTGCGCTCCGCCCCTTTCGAGCCGGACATCGTGATGGCGGCGACGGCCATGTCCACATTGCCAACCCCTACGTCTCCGAGAAGGTTCGGGAAGCTCGCGTATTGCCTGACCGCCATCGTCCAACCTAGGTCGTAGGCGACGTATGTCGCGAGGTCGATATCGAAGCCAACGAACTCACCCGTCGAGCTATTGAAGTCCTCGAATGGCGGGAACGGAACATTCGTGCCCACGACAAGGGTGGTTTTCGGGGGCGGCGGAGCACGGAAGACAAAGTAGCCGGCACCGAGTCCTACCAAGAACAACACGATCGCAACGGCGATTGTGACGACCGCCGAGACACCTTTGGCCCGCATCGCCGCGGGCGGCGCGCCTCCTCCCTCTGCCATGCCAGGTGCAAATGCGGCTCACTATTTGAAGCTCACCGGGGCGGAACGACTCGGACGACGTCCGAACACGTGATCGATGGCGGCCGATTTCATTCCGCTCGGCGGAAGCAGTCTTCGAGCACGTCGAGGCCCGCGTCGAGGACTTCTTTCGTAATGTTTAGCGCCGGAATGTATCGGATGCTCGATTCTCCGCAAGGCAGCAGGATCAGCCCGTGCTCGTAGGCGTCCTTTTCGATGCCGTCCCTCCGTTTTGGGTCCGGCCGCTTCGATGCGCAGTCCGCGACGAATTCCGTCGCCTGCATCATGCCCAGCCCGCGCCGGTCCCCGATGAACCCGTATCGCTCTTTCATCTCGTCGAGCCGGTTCGCCATGTGCTCGCCGAGTTTCGCGCTGCGGCCCACGAGCCCCTCATCCTCGATCACGTCGAGAGTCGCGAGCGACGCGGCGCATGCGACTGGATTCCCGCCGAACGTGTTCGAGTGCTTGCCGGGTCCGGGGAAGTCCATCTCGGCGCGGTAGATTGCGGCGCCGATCGGGATCCCGCCGCCCAGCGACTTTGCTGTCGTCAAGATATCGGGGATCGCCTTCGAGTGCTCGATTGCCCACATTTTTCCGGTGCGCCCGAGTCCGCTCTGCACCTCGTCGTCGATGAGGAGGAAGTCGTGATCTTTCGCGATCTTCGCGATGCGATCCATCCATCCCGGCGGCGGGACGACGTATCCGCCCTCTCCCTGCACCGGCTCGACGAAGATCCCGGCGGTGTCCTCCGGCGGCGCGACCGTCTTCATGTACGTGTCCTCGATGATGTTCGCGCAGTAGAGATCGCACGACGGATACGTCAACTTGTACGGGCAGCGGTAGCAGTACGCGTACGGCACGTGGACGACCCCGGGCATGCTCGGGAAGAACCCGGCGCGCTGGCGGGCTTTGCTCGCGGTCAGCGAGAGGGTGCCTTGCGTCCGACCGTGGAACGCGCCGAGGAACGCGAGGAACATGTGTCGCTTCTTGTGGGACTTCGCGACCTTGATCGCCGCCTCGTTGGCCTCCGCCCCGGAGTTCGCGAAGAACACCTTCTTGCGGTGCTTGCCCGGGGTGATCTTGCCCAGTCGTTCCGCAAGGCGCGCCTGGACGTCGTAATAGAAATCGGTCCCCGCGAAGTGCGTGAACTCCGAGGCCTGCTTCGAGATGGCGGCGACGACCTTCGGATGCGTATGTCCGATGTTGAGGACCGAGATGCCGGAGGCGAAGTCGATCAGGAGGTTCCCGTCGACATCCTCGACGATGGACCCATGTGCCCTCTTCACAACAACGGGTGCGGCCTTTGTCGTCGTCGCAATCGAGGCGCGATCCCGTTCGATGATTTCCCGCGCTTTTGGACCGGGCGGGGTCACCTTGATGTCCGGGACTTTCACCTCGGCACCCTGGGGGCGGACTACGAATCGGCCGTATTAATAGTCTCTCAGGCGAGAATCCCGCGCGACATCAACGCGCCGGTGTCCGAGCTATTTCGCCGCACCGATCCGCATGATCGTCGTGCCGCAGACGGGACACTTGCCTTTCATCGCGGGCTTTCCGTTCTTCAACTTGACCGCGACGGCGTTACTGATTTCCCGCTTTGCTCGGCACTTCACGCAGTAACCTTGCACCATGGGGGAATCACCGCGCGCGCGAAACCACGGGGGCCAAATAAACATGCCGGCCCTGATTTTCCCCTGCGACATCCGAGAGGTGTTTATTATTCGTAATATTTATATAATGTATCCTTGATGCACGGCGAGGTCCTCCCATGGCAACGCCCCCGACGGGAACGATGCCGCCGCCGATGGCTCAGCCCGGGATGTACCCTGCGCAGATGCCGCCGAAGCGACCGATCGGCGTCGCGATCCTCGCGATCTTGTCGTTTCTCGCGGGGCTCGCCGAAATCGTGATCGGCCTGGGTCTCATGGCCCTCTCCGCGGTGTCGGGAGCCGTCATCGACCCATCGGTATATGGCCCGCTCGCCGCGTTCATCGGGGTCATCGGCGCCGTGCTGCTCCTGCTAGGAATCGTTACGATGGCGGTGGCGGTTGGGCTTTGGAGGATGCGTTCGTGGGCGTGGTGGGTCGCGATCATCGTGAACGTGATCTCGATCCTCGTCGTCATCGGCACGTACAGTTGGTACGGCCTGGTGTTCCCGTTGATCATCGTGATCTACCTCGTCGTCGTTCGGGACAAGTTTGGCTTCAGAGCGCGTCCGGCCGGGATGTAGTCCTCTCCCAACGTTTCGGAGCGGGCCCAAAGGGCCCGCGGAAATCTTTATATCCGTTCGACCTGTGGGTCGTCCCTGCGCGTTTTCATGAGGTACACTCGTTTTGAGAGAGCCCGGATCATCGGCGCTCGAGCCCTGCAGATTTCGATGGGGGCGCCGTCGCCGCAAGCCGCGGATTCGGCCGGCGACGCGCTGGAGATCGCATTCTCCGAGTTCGCGTCCGGGACCGTGCCGCTGAGCGTTCAGAGGTTCCGTGATGCCCTCGATTGAAGGCGTCACAATCCGAAAGATCCTGGATAGCCGCGGCAATTCGACGGTCGAGGTCGACGTCCTCGCAGGGCAAGCCTTCGGGCGTGCGGCGGCGGCAAGCGGGGCGAGCACCGGGACGCACGAGCCCCCCGCGTTTCCGAAAGGAGGCGTGGATGAGGCGATCCGCGAGTTCCGTAAGGCGGTAGCGCCTCGGCTCCGCGGTCGCGACGTCGCGGATCAAGTCGGAATCGACGGGACGTTGCGGGACGTCGACGGGACGCCGAACTTCGCGCGGATTGGTGCCAACGTTGCGACCGCGACGTCGATCGCGAGCGCGAGGGCGGCGGCAATGGCGGCCGGCCGCCCGTTGTTCCGATACCTGGGAGCCGACAAGGGAGCGAGGATGCCGCTGCCGTTCGGGAACGTGGTCGGCGGAGGTCGCCATGCGATCGGCGGGACGACGATCCAAGAGTACTTGGTCGTCTCCCAGGGTCCGACGGTCCTCGACAACGTCCTGGCGAACGCGCGGGCGCATCGCGCGGTCCGCGTAGCACTCGAGAAGAAGATTCCGGACGAACCGCTCGGCCGCGGGGACGAGGGGGCCTGGATCGCGAAACTCGGGGACGAGGACGCCCTCGGCCTCCTGTCGGACGCCTGTCGCGCCGTCGCCCACGAGCTCGGATTTCCCGTGCGGCCCGCCCTCGACCTCGCCGCATCCGAATTCCATCGCGGCGGCGCGTACCACTATCGCGACCGTGTCCTCTCCCGCGACGACCAAATCGACTTCGTCGAGCGCCTCGTCCGGGAGTACGAGTTGTTCAGCGTCGAGGATCCGTTCGACCAGGAGGACTTCGCCGCCTTCGCGGAGCTGACGAGACGCGTCGGACCGACGTGCAAGGTCATCGGGGACGACATCTTCGTCACGAACGTCAAGAGGCTCCAGCGAGGGATCGACGAACGAGCGGGCAACGCTATCCTTATTAAGCCGAACCAAATTGGGACGCTCTCCGATACGAAGGCCGCGGTCGACTTGGCGCATCGGTCCGGATATGCGACCGTCATGTCGCACCGCAGCGGCGAGACGACGGACGACGCGATCGCCCACCTCGCCGTCGCTTGGGGCTGCCTCGGGATCAAGACCGGGGCCGTCGGCGGAGAACGGATCGCGAAGCTCAACGAACTCATCCGGATCGAGGAGAGACTCCAGGAAGGTACGTGATGCAGGAAGAGGAGCAGACGGGCGTCCAAGGCTTGCTCGTCTCGGAGGACATCTACCTGACGTCGGGCGTCCACATCGGGACGCAGCAGAAAAGCGCCGACATGAAGCCGTTCATCTACAAGGTGCGGATCGACGGCCTCTATGTCCTCGACATCAAGAAGACGGACACCCGCATCCGCGAGGCATCGAAGTTCCTCTCGCGGTTCAAATCGGAGAACATCCTCGTCGTCGCCGCCCGCCAGTACGGCCAGAAGCCCGCGCGGCTGTTCGCGAAGCAGGTCGGAGCGAAGGTGCTCGCGGGCCGGTTCGTCCCCGGCACGCTGACGAACCCGAACCTCCCGGAGTTCATCGAGCCCGAGGTCCTCCTGATCACGGATCCCGCCGCGGACCAGCAGGCGCTCCGGGAAGCTCTGAACGTCGGGATCCCGGTCGTGGCCCTGTGCGACGCGAACAACGAGACGCGGGATGTGGACCTCGTCGTGCCGACGAACAACAAGGGCCGGCGCGCGCTCGCGACGGTGTACTGGCTCCTGACGAGGGAGGTCCTCAAGGCCCGCGGCACGCTGAAGTCGGACGAAGGCTTTACCTTCACGATCGATGATTACGAGGCGTCCCTCTGAAGGGGGCGCCTTTCATGCGGTACCCGGCGGTGGCGGGAGCGTTCTACGAGCACTCGCGGGACGCTCTCCTCCGA
>DASWDU010000011.1 GCA_036395115.1 Thermoplasmata archaeon
TTCGGCGCCGACGAACTCTCCGTCGTCCTCGTCTTCCTGAACGCCCTGCTCACCCCGCTCGCCCTCGCGGTCTCATGGGACGAGCACCATCGCGTGCCTGCATTCTTCGCGACCTTCCTGTTCATGGAGACCACGATCACCGGGGTCTTCCTGTCCCTCGATCTCTTCCAATTCCTGATCTTCTGGGAGGTCGGCCTCGTCCCGATGTACCTCATCATCGCAGTGTGGGGCGGTCCCCGGAAGAAGTACGCCGCGATCAAGTTCTTCATGTACACGTTCCTCGCTTCCTTGCCGCTCCTCCTGGCCGTGTTCGCCTTCTACTTCTACTCGAGCCCGCACACGTTCGATATGCGGGAGCTCATTGCGACCGTGCCCATCCCGCGGGAGGTCGGGGACCTGATGTTCGTCGCCCTGCTCATCGCGTTCGGGACGAAGCTCCCGACATGGCCTCTGCACACGTGGCTCCCGGACGCCCACGTCGAAGCGCCCACCGGCGGGTCCGTCATCCTCGCCGGGATCCTGCTGAAGCTCGGCGGCTACGGGCTGATCCGGTTCAACGTGCAGATGATCCCCCAGGCCGCGATTGACATGTACTGGCTCCTCGCCGCGGTGGGCGTGATCTCGATCCTGTACGGCGCCGTCGTGTGCCTCGCGCAGGACGACCTCAAGCGCATGGTCGCGTTCTCGAGCGTCAGCCACATGGGGTTTGTGACCCTCGGGATCGCCGCCGGAGTGTACGGCTACACGCAGGTCGGGCTGAGACCCGGGGCCGTGCTCGGCTTCAGCGGCGCGATCTTCCAGATGTTCGCGCACGGGCTCGTGGCCGCCGCCCTGTTCATGGTCGCGGGCTCGCTCGGCCACTCCCTCGGCACGCGGAACATCTCCGAGCTCGGCGGGATCGCGAAGAAGGTCCCGCGCCTGGCGACGTTCATGATGATCTCGTTCCTGGCGTCCCTCGGGCTCCCCGGCCTCGTCGGGTTCGTCGCGGAGTTCTCCGTCTTCCTCGGGGTCTACGCCGCGTTCGGCCTGTGGGTCTTCATCCCGATCCTGACCGTCATCCTGACGGCGGCGTATTTCATCTGGGCGATGCAACGCTCGATCTTCGGGCCGCTGAACCCGAAGTGGGAGGGCGCGAAGGACCTCCACCGCTTCGAGGTCGCGCCGCTCGCCGTCCTCGCGGCATCGTTCGCGGTGTTCGGCATCGTGCCGGTGCTCCTTCTGGACCTCCTCTCGACGTGGTCGAGCGGCATCCTCGGAGGGCTGTGAGGTGTCGAGCTACACGGTCTTCCTCCCGGAGGCGATCCTCGTCGTCACGGCGCTCGCCTCGGCGGTCCTAGGGTTCGCATGGCGGCGCCGGCCGGAGGCGCTATGGGCACTCGCCTTGGTCGGTACCGGCCTCGCGGTGTTCATCACGCTCGACATGATGGGCCTCGGGATCACGACGGCGCTGCGCGTGTCTCTGTGGCCGTCCCCCGTCGGCGCCGAAGGCGACTTCACCGCCGAGCTCAAGATGGACGTCGACCGATTCGCGCTCTTCTTCCAGGTGATGTTCGAGTTCGTCGCCCTTCTCGCGATCCTGGCGTCCCGAGGCTTCATCCAGAAGGAGGAGCCGCACCAGGGCGAGTACTACGCGCTCATGCTCCTCGCGATCGTCGGCATGATGTTCACCGCCGCGGCGACGGACCTGTTCGTGCTTTTCCTGGCGTTCGAGACGTCGAGCCTGAGCACGTTCGCCCTCGTCGCGTACCGGAAGCGGGACAAGCAGGCGACCGAGGCGGCGGTCAAGTTCTTCATCATCGGCGCGGTGAGTTCCGGCGTCGTCCTGTTCGGCATCTCGTTGATTTACGGGATCGCGGGCACCACGTCGATCCCGTCGACGACGGACCTGGCGCTCTTGCGGACCCACCTCGACCTGACGGCGTACCCGGCGATCGAGCCCCCGCTGATCATCGCCCTCGTGTTCCTGATCGCGGGATTCGGGTTCAAGGTCGCCGTCGTCCCGTTCCACATGTGGGCGCCCGACGTGTACCAAGGATCGCCGACGACGATCAGCGTCCTCCTCACGTCTGCGTCGAAGAATGTCGGGATCGTCGCCCTCTTCCGGGTGTTCCTGATCGGCCTGCTGAACGTCCAGGTCGACTGGGTCGCAACCCTCGCGATCCTCGCGATTGTGACGCAGACCGTGGGAAACGTCGTCGCGATCCCGCAGCGATCGATCAAGCGCATGCTGGCGTACTCGAGCATCGCCCAGGCCGGGTACATCCTGATCGCCCTCGCCGTCGGTGCGGTCGCCATCCAGTCGACGTCGCCGACGGACAACGCCGCGAATGTGGCCGCGTACGGCCTCGTCGGCGGTATGCTCCATGTGTTCGTCTACGCGGCGATGAAGGCGGGCTCGTTCCTCGTCGTCGCGGGCACCGAGTCGCGCGGCGTCCCGGACGACATCGAGGCGTACAAGGGCCTGAGCCGGCGGATGCCGTTCCTCGCGTTCTCGATGATGGTCTTCCTCCTGAGCCTCGCGGGCATCCCCCCGCTCGGAGGGTTCTTCTCGAAATTCGTCCTCTTCTCGAGCGCCGTCAACGCGGCGGCGTTCAACCAGTGGTACCTCGCCCTCGCCGTGTCCGGGGTCTTGAACAGCGCCCTCTCCCTGTACTACTACGCGCGGGTGATTTGGTACATGTACATCCTCGAACCGGAGGAGGGGGCGACGAAGATCTCCGCCCCGCGGTCGATCGACGCTGCAGTGTTCATCGCCCTGGCGATCGTGATACTGACCGCCATTCTCGCAGCGTTCTTCCTCAACTACCTGATCCAAGCCGCCCAGGGGTTCTTCTTCTAGGCGTTCGATTCGCCCGTCCCCGTGGCGAAGGATTTTATCTCAGGACCCGTCCATGAGGAAGCGCCATGGCTTCGGCCTCCGCCGGATCGCGCGTCGTGTTGCACGTCGACATGGACGCGTTCTACGCCGCCGTGGAGATTCGGGAGAATCCCGCGCTGGAGGGCAAGCCTGTCGTCGTCGGCGCGGATCCCCGCAAGCATCCGCGCGGCGTCGTCCTCACGGCGAGCTACGAGGCCCGACGCTACGGCCTGCGGTCCGCGATGTCGTGCGTGGAGGCGCTCCGCCGGTGTCCCGACGCCATCTTCGTGCCGCCGCACTTCGAGCTGTACGGCCGGGTGAGCGGCGAAATCATGGCGACCCTCCGCGGCTTCGCGGATCGTCTCGAGCCGAGCGGGATCGAGGAGGGCTACCTCGACGTCACGAACCGGTGCGACGGGAACTTCTCCCGCGCTCAGGAGATCGCACGGGACATCAAGGCCGCGATACGGAGGGACCATCGGCTCTCCTGCTCAATCGGCATCGCGCCAACGAAGGCGCTCGCGAAGATCGCGTCGGACTTTGAGAAGCCCGACGGCCTCACGGTCGTCTCGCCCGACCACGTGGTCGAATTCCTCGCACCGATCCCGGTCCGGAAAATTTCGGGCGTCGGCCCGAAAACCGCCGAGCGGCTGAAGGAGCTCGGGCTCGAATCGATTGGCGACGTGCAGCGGACGAACCGCCAAGACCTCGTCGAGCTCCTCGGGGCGTTCGGGGAGTACGTTTACGACGTCGCCCTCGGTCGCGACGCCGGCGAGGTGGTCGAGCCGAGCGGCCCACCGGAATCAATCAGTACGGAGACGACCTTTGCGAAAGACCTCGACTCGTATAGCACGGTCTGGCCCGAACTCGAGGCGCTCGCGAAATCGCTCCACGAGCAGCTCCTCCTCGAGAAATACGCATACCGGACGGTCACCCTCAAGGCCCGATACTCGAACTTCGAGACGCACACTCGGTCGCGCAGCCTGAAGATCCACACGACCGACCTGGATCCGATCTTGACCCTGAGCCAGATGATGCTCAAGGAGGTCCTCGCGCCCGACCGGAAGGTGCGCCTCATCGGCGTGCGGCTCTCGCACCTGAAGGAGCACGCGGCGCCGCAGGCCACGCTCGCGAAATGGTCGACCATTCCGCCCGATTGAGCGGAAGAGCTGGTCTCGAGAAACCCGACGGACCGGCCCGAAACCAGAGGCCGCCTAGACGACCTTCACGTCGAGCGCCTTCTCGAGGTTCGGCATCTTGTTCGCCACCGTGAAGAACGGAGATCCGGCGAACAACAGCCCGACGGCGCGGCCGTCGTACCCGACGATCGTGCTCCCGGAATCTCCGCCCGCGCTGAAGGACCCGCGCTCGCCCTTGATGATCATCTGGTCCGTGAAGACGTAGGCGCCTGTCGCGTAGCCCACCCGGAGCGTCGCGCTCGCGTCCACCACCGCTCCGTTCGTGAGGCGCGTCGTGCGGCCGCTCTTCATCACCTTCTCGTCGAGCGTCGGCTCGCGGGTCCCCCGCAATCGGCCGATGTTCAGGATGTCCGGGGTCACATCCCGCGCGTCGAACGGGGCCGCGATTGCGGCGTCCACGAGGTTCGGACCTTCCGGGTCCACCGCGACGTACGTGTCGAGGCGACCGATCACGTCGCGGTCCGTCTTGCCGCCATCGAAGGTGCCGGGCTGGAGGACCGGATCCCCTTCGACGCCGCGGTTCTCATTCGCGAGGACGTGGTTGTTCGACAAGATGAACGTCTCGCCAGCGTCCTGCACGAGGCACGACATCGTGCCGGCGGTGATGGCGTAGTGACCGATCGACAAGCCGCCCATCGCGGGACGGACCTTCCGTTGGTAGATCGGCGGGATCGGGCGCCAGATCGAGAACTCGCCCGCCTCCTCGATGTCCGTCGGCACGCCCTCGATCTCGTCCGGGATCGTCCGACCGTCCTTCACGAGGAGGGGATGGAGCTTTTGGCGGACGTAGACCTTCACGACGAGCTCGTCCGTCGGGAAGCTGCGGACTGTGCGGTGGCCGATCCCCACCCCGACGACGTCCGGGTGGGTCGACGGCGTCAGTCCCTCCCTCTCGATCCCGAGGAGTTGGCACTCGCAGACGAGCTTCGCGTCTTCCGCGTTCGGCGTCATCCCACCCTTCACAGGGCCTTGAAGGTCCCCGTCACCACGACCTCGATGGGGATGTCGTCGAGCGAATCCGGGATTTGCGCTCGGATTCGAGGACTGTCCTCGTCCACGTAGATCCGGATGCAGTCCTTGCCGTCCTTACGCCCGATGCCGACCCCGACCACCCCCCGCATCTTCATGAGATGGGCCTCGTGTCGACGCTTCACTTCCTCCACGGACCCCATCGACGTCTCCATAGGAACGAGCGGACGATAAATCCGTCGACGGTTTTCCGGACCGAGAGGCACCGGTCGAGACCGGCAAGCCGGGAGTTCGACCGCCCGGGTCAGGGCGGGGGTGGCCGGATGAAGCCGTCCTGCATCAGGAACTTCGTCTCCTCGTGCGCGCGTCGGATCAGCGCGAGGGCGCCTTCGAGGAGCTCGTCGCGGCTCTTCGTGACGCGGGCGATCCCTTGGTCGATCGCCTTCCGGCCGACGGCGGCGGCCTCCCGGGCGAAGACGTCGATCTCCTCCATGGTCGGCACGATGTGCTCCTCGTCCAGCCCGCGCTCCTCCTGGACTCTCGCGAGCTCCTCCGCCGCGGCGATGCACATCTCATCTGTAATGGTCCGCGCCCGCACGTCGAGGGTGCCGCGGAAGATGCCGGGGAAGCCGAGGCTGTTGTTCACCTGATTCGGGAAGTCGCTACGGCCCGTCGCGATCACGCGCGCACCGGCTTCCGCGGCTTCCCACGGCCAGATCTCCGGCACGGGGTTCGCAATCGCAAACAGGATTGAGTCGTCTGCCATCGACGCCACCCAGTCCTTCTGGATGACGCCGGGTCCGGGCTTTGACGCCGCGATCACAACGTCGGCGTCGGCCATCGCCTCCGGGATGCCACCCTCGCGGCCTTCGGCGTTCGTCGTCTGGGCGAGTTCCCACTTCTCGTGGTAATCGGCCGCCGCCGCTTCGATGTCCGCGCGCCGACGACCGACGATCCCTTTCGAGTCCACGAGGATGAGGTGGCCCGGCTTCGCGCCGGCGGCGATGAGCAGCTTCGCCGTCCGGATGTTCGAGGCGCCCGCGCCGACGAGGGTGATCGTCACGTCAGCAACCTTCTTGCCCACGACCTTCAGCGCGTTGATGACGCCGGCCACGTTGATCGTCGCGGTCCCTTGTTGGTCGTCGTGCCAGACCGGGATCTCGCACTCCTTGCGCAGCCGCTCCAGGATGCCGAAACACTTCGGCTGCGCGATGTCCTCGAGGTTCACGCCACCGAACGAGGGCGTGATGAGCTTGACGGTCTCGGTGATCTTCTCCGGGTCCTTCGTCGCCAGCGGGACGGGGAACGCGTCGACGCCTCCGAGGTACTTGAACAGGAGCGCCTTGCCTTCCATGACCGGTAAGCCCGCTTCGGGACCGATGTCGCCGAGGCCGAGGACGCGCGTGCCGTCCGTGACGACGGCGACCTGGTTCCACTTGTTCGTCAGCGTCCAGACCTTCTCGGGATTCGCGTAGATGTCGAGGCACGGCTGCGCCACGCCGGGAGTGTACCAGATCGCGAAGTCGTTGAACGTCCGCACGGGGACCCGCGGGACGATCTCGATCTTGCCCTGATAGTACGGATGGTACTTCGCGGACTGCTCCTTCGGCAAGTTCGCCTTGCGGAGGTTGTCCGCCACCTCCTGTGGCGTCGGCGCCTTGACGTCCTTCGAGCGCGCGCGCTTCTTGGTCGCGACCATGGGAACACGAGAACGGGCGGCCGATGAGCAGAACGAAGTCGGATAAACCTTTGGTCCTCGGATGAAGGTCCGCGCCTGATCCGCGGAGTTCGTGCGTTCTTCCGATCCTCGCACGAAGCTTTTTCTGAATCGGTGGATTCCGATGGACGTGCTCCTCACGGTGGTGGACAAGGCGGGCGGGGGAGGGGTGCGGGAGGTCCGAGAGGCGTTCGAAACGGTCGAGCGCGGGTACGCGGAAGAAGGCTTGCGGCTGCGGTCGCCGGTCTCCGCCGAAATCGTCTCCATGCCGATCATGGGCGCCTCGAAATCCCTGAGCGACCGACACACGCTCTTCGTCTCCGTGCGGGCGGTGCAATCGGGGACACTTGACGGCCTCGTCGCCCACGAGATGGGCCACATGCTCCGCACGGAAGCCCGCCACGCCTCGCACGATCCGGACGTTTACGGAGCCGTCAGCCGGGAGGTGCGGATTCCCCAGGCGGGGGAGGATGCGTTCTCGCAGGCTTTCAACCACATCCAGGACATATACGCCGACGACCTGGCGTTCCTCGTCTTCGCCTCGGACGGCGGGGACCGAGCGTACCGATTCTTTGCGGGCTGGGTCGACGGGAACGCGGGGATGCGAGGCGAAGACCGCTGGCGGAACGTCGGGCTCGCGGTGAGCAACGGGTTCTCGCTCGGCAACCTGAGGCGGCACGCGCTGATCGCCGCGGATGACCCGCTATGGGTTCGAGCGCGGACGTTCGACCGGGAGGCCGGCTTCGTCACGGTCGACGCCCTCGCGGAGTTCTTCGCGAACCTCCCAAACGACCCTTCCGGGGCGGCGTTCCTTTTCGAGGTGCGGAGGCTTGCCAGCCTGATGACCAAGGCCGCCCAGACGTAGGTCGGCAACGTTTAATATACGCGCGAATCTGACTCCGTATCTCTCCCGGTGAAAACTTGGCCGAAGAACTCGAGACCGCGCAGATTCCCCCGCACATTATGGCGGCGATGCGCGAGCGCATGAAGATGGCGCAGCGAATGTCCCGCATCAAACACAAGATCGTCGTCATGTCAGGAAAAGGCGGTGTCGGCAAGACAACTGTTGCCGCCAATCTGGCGTGCGTCCTCGCCGAAGAAGGCGCCGTCGGCCTCGTCGACGCGGACGTCACAGGTCCCGACGTCGCGAAGATCATGGGCGTCGAAGACGCGCAGGTGAAGGCGACCGCGACGGGGCTCGAGCCGACGATCGGCCCTGCCGGGGTGCGCGTGATCTCGATGGCCCAGCTCATCGAGCGCGACACCGCGGTCGTCTGGCGAGGGCCGCTGAAGATCAAGGCGTTGAAGCAGATGCTCTCCGACACCGAGTGGGGCGACCTCGACTATCTCGTGATCGACCTCCCACCGGGGACGAGCGACGAGCCGCTCAGCGTCGCCCAGGAGATCCCCGACGCGGACGGCGCGGTCGTCGTGACGACGCCACAGGAGGTGTCTCTCCTCGACGTGCGTAAGTCGATCGCCTTCGCGAAAGCGGTGAAGCTGGACATCCTTGGAGTCATCGAGAACATGAGCGGGTTCGTGTGTCCGCACTGCGGCAAGCCGACGGACATCTTCAAGGTCGGTGGCGGCGAGGCCGCGGCAAAGGAGATGGGCCTGCCGTTCCTCGGCCGCATCCCGCTCGACCCGCGGATCGTCATCGGCGGAGACGCCGGCAAGCCGTTCGTGATCGAGCATCCGGACTCCGAGGCGGCAAAGGCGTTCCGAACGATCGTCGTGAACCTGAGGCCGCAGCTGAAGGAAGCGAAACCGCGCCCGACCGGTCCGCTCGCGCAGTGAGCCAGATCAAGCCGCCGTGGCTCACGTCCACCGATCGACGACCGCCTCGATTTGCGCCCGCGGCAGCGCGCCCACGAGGCCCTCCACGAGCTTCCCGTCCTTGAAGAGGAGCATCGTGGGGATCGAGCCGACCTGGAACCGAGCGGGCGTCTGCGGACTCTCGTCCACGTTCAGCTTGCCGAGGCGCATTCGGCCCACTCGAGCCTTCGCGATGTCTTCGAGGACCGGCGCGACGCGGTGGCACGGCCCACACCACTCCGCCCAGAAGTCGACGAGCAGCAGCCCAGGCCTGCGGACCTCCGCCTCGAACGTGGTGTCGGTCAAGGTGATCGGGCCGGTCCATGCCGGCGGCGCGGGCTTCGGCGCGAGTGCCGCGAGCAGCTCTTGACGCTTCCTCGCACGGATCGCCTCGAGATCGGGATCCTCCATGCGGAAACCCACTTGGACGGGCGGATAAAAGCCTTTGGTCCCGCTCAGCGTGGGATCTTCGTGACGGAGCCGAATTCCTCCGCCATCTGACCCAGGAGCCGGAGCTCGCGCCGGACGAGCGCGATCTCGCGTTCGCCGAACGCGGTCGGGTCGAACGGGACGAGGAGGATCGCCTCCCGCATCGCGACGGATTCGCTCAGGTCGTGCAAGAGGGCGAGGACCGAGCCGAAGTCGTTGTGCGACACGAGGTACTCGAACCCGTCGAGGAGGACGATCGGGTTCTCGCTCACCTCGATGAAATGCTCGACCGCCAACGCCACCTTCTCCGGTGGCGACGGCCGGATCGCGTTCTTCTCCGTCGCGACGCGGCTCAGCCAGAGCACGGGCGTCTTCTCGAGCCCGTATTCCGTCATGACGGACTTCGGCGAGCGACGGGTGATGCACAGGCCTTGCGCCCCGTGCGTCACGGAGTCCTTGAAGATCTCGAACGCCTGGCCCGCGTCCCGTTCCAGGACGGCGTACGCGTGGCCTCGGTCCAACTCGTACGTCGGCTTCGTGAGCAGGTGCGCCTCCGCCTCCGGCAGGATCAGTGCCTGCAGGAACGACTTCTCGCGGACCCCGAACGCGATCAGCCCGACGAGCGCCATCTCGACGATGAACCCGGGCGCCCGCAGGTCGATCCCGTTGTTCGGGAGAAAGATCTCGAAGAGGAGTTCGCCGACCGCAAACCCCGAGATCCCGAAGATGATGAGGAACGTGTCCCGCCGGACTTCCTGCCCGGGTTTCGTCTTACGCAGGTACGCGACGAACCGGTACGGAGCGTAAAGGATCAGCGTCGCCACCGCGAAACCGTTGATGAATAGGAAGTACGGCTCGAACGAGATCACGGTCGGGTTCGTCGAGATGACCTGGACCGGGGACACGAGGATCGTGATGATCGTGATGACCATGATGAACACGTAGAACACGTACGAGCTCGGGAACTCGTCCGTCATGTAGGCCGCGAAGTCCTTGCGCGAGCTGATCGCCGGCGTCGTCGCGACGACGATGAACGCGCCGATCGCGATCGCGAACAGGTAGTCGAACGTCGCCTGAACCCGCTTCGACAGGACGATGCCGTCTTTGAGAGACTGGATGAACTGTTGTCCCGGTTCGGTGACGTAGATCCCAATGAGGACGTTCGAGATGATCGCGCAGACCAGCAGGGAGACCGCGAACAACAGAACGTGCTTCTGGAACACCCGGTGCGTCTTCTGCCGCGCGATCGCGACGATGATGAGGATCGATAGGAATAGCGCGCTCGCGGCGCTCAGGTACGAGACGATGCTGTCGCTGGCGGCCAGGGAGAGTCCCCCGTTTCGACGCTGCACCAACACGCGTCCGGCAGGCTATTTAAGCGGTCCCTAGCGGTTATCCGGAGCGATTCCAGCCGCCCCGTGTTCTCAAGAATAAGAATCGTGGCGGAGAATCAACACGGGCTCGTTCATATGCACCGTGGGCAACGACTCTCCTGAATTCGGTGACGCTCCAACCCGCCGTCCCGCTCGGCATCAACCGGGAGGACCTGGAACTCCTGTCCCGGACGGTCTTACGCCTCGGCGGATACGCCGAAGGCCTCTTCGAGTTCCATGACTTCGGGTTCGACAAGGCCTCCTTGCGGGACCACATCACGAACGTTCACAAGGCTTTGAAGGAGCTTCGGGAGAACTCGACCTCAGGCGGCATCCCCCTGCGTCCGCCGAACATCCCGCCTGGGGCGTTCTGGGAGGACCAAGGCGAGGTGTGGAACTACCTGCAGACGCTCCGTTTCGCGGCGGGGGCGACGATGATGACGGAGCAGTTCAGCCCTCACATGCCGCGGGAGAACATCGCGAAGACAATGACCGCGAAGGTCTACCGGGAATGCGTGATCGGCATCCTGGACGACCTGATCGACAAGGGGGCGTACTCGTACCTTGAGGCGAAAGACCTGCACCACATGGTCCTCAGCACGATGTTCGATCCGGACTTCGATTCGACGTCGTTCATGAAGCGCCTGGTGACGATGCTGCGCCAGGACCAGATCCCTTTGTTCGACTTGATCAACAACATCACCCGCGGGTTCAACGTCCTCTGGAACCACGCCCCCCATGGGGCCGACTACTTCTATCAGATGGAGATCATGAACGAACGCGTGGCCCTGAGCCAGGCCCTGACGATGTACCAGAAGGAACCGAACTTCTCGGTCGGTCGGATGGAGAAGGTCTCGGAGAGCTTCTACGCGCCCGACGACTCAATCAATTGGTGGGAGAAGCTCGGCGGGCACGTGAGCGTCGCGAGCGGGCACAACCTGATCGACATGGCCTTCACCGACCAATCGTACGACCTCCGGCAGATGAAGAACTTCCTCGCAGGATGGTACTACTACGACGCCGCCGTGATCCTGATGGACCACGTGTCGAGCATCCACCAGGACCTCCGGAACGGGATTGCGAATCTCTCGCTCATCGCGATGCGGCAGAAGGAGCTCCGCGAGCTGACATCCCTGAAGAACTACAACCCGCACCTGACGATCGAGGACTACGACGCGCACCTGCGGCGCATCGCCGACCTCACGTCGATGGGGCTCCGCCTCGCGACGAAGGACATCCCGGACGAGAACCTCGTCTACCCGTTCATGACGATCATGATGCCCGTCGTCATGATGGCCGACTGGATCGGGAACCGGGATGACATGATCCATACATTCCTCGAGGCGATCGCGCCCACGGTCAAGAGCGTCGCGGCCAACGGCAAGGTCCCGATGCGGGCCGTCGCGTCCGTCGCGGATTAGGCCATCCGCAGGACCTGACCCCGCGGTGAAACGCCCGCCTGCTTTGCGACGGCGTGGGAGGCCGGACCCGCAGCCCCTGGGGCGCCGGCGGTCCGGTACCCAGGAAACGATTATATAAGCCGATTTGATAGCACGGATTGGGACGGCCCCGATGACGGGTTCGCACGATTTTGGCGTGACCAAGGAACTCGCCCTCGTCGAGGAGCGGATCCGGGAGAGCATCGTCTCGGAGGAGCCTCTCCTCCATGACATCGCGGCCTACGTGATCGAGGCCGGGGGGAAGCGGATCCGGCCGATGGTCACCCTCCTCGCCTTCCAGGCGCTCGGCGGCACGGATGTCCGCCAGGCGATCGACCTCGCCGCCGCGCTCGAGATGATCCACAGCGCGACGCTCATCCACGACGACATCAACGACGGCGGCGAGATGCGCCGCGGCCGCCTCGCAGCCTACCGGAAGTTCGGCGTGCAGAACGCGCTCGTGACGGGGGACTTCCTCTTCGTCAAGGCGTTCGGCATCGGCGGCAAGTTCGACGCGGACATCGTCGAGCTCACGGCGCAGGCGTGCGCCGCGCTCGCGGAGGGCGAGATCCGGCAGCAGCGCCACGCGTACGATACGCACGTGAGCCGCGAGGAGTGCCTCGACATCATCCTCCGCAAGACCGCGCTTCCGATGATGGCGGGCGCGAAGATTGCCGGCCTGCTCGCGGGGGCGCGCCTCGAGGACGTCGACGCCGTCGGGGACTACGGCCTGAACCTCGGGATCGCCTTCCAGATCGTGGACGACATCCTCGACGTGGTCGGCGACGCCCTCCGGCTGGGGAAGCGGCCGGGGACGGACCTCCGGGAAGGGAACGTGACGCTCGTCGCGATCCACGCCCTGAACGACGGCAGCCGGATTGACGTGCCGGCCCTCGCCCGGCTGATCCGCAAGCGGCGCAAGCAGGAGGCCGACGTGCAACGAGGGCTCGCCCTCCTCCGCGACTCCGGCGCGATCGAGAAGGCGCGGGCCGAGGCCCTGACGTACGCCGAGCTGGCGAAGAAGGCGCTCGATCCGATCCCGGACAGCGAGGCGAAGGCGAACATGTACCGCCTCGTGGAGTACGTGTTGTCGCGCGACGCCTGAGGGGGCGCCGCGATGCCGACCCCCTACGACGTCCTCGTGGTCGGCGCGGGCCCCGCCGGGGGGACGGCGGCGCGGTACGCCGCGCGGCGCGGCCTCCGAGTCTTGCTCGTCGACAAGCGCAAGGAGATCGGCGTGCCGGTGCAGTGCGGCGAGTACGTCGCCCACAACGACGAGGTGCGGGCGATCTTCCCGACCGTCTCGGATCTGGAAGACCTCATGGAGATTCCGTACCGCGTCCGGGAGGTCGACACGCCGGTCATCCGGATCTGGTCGCCGGCGGGACGTCGCTACGACATCCCGTTTCGCGGCTTCACGGTCCGTCGGGACAAGATGGACCAGGGGATCGCCGACCAGGCGGCGGCGGAAGGCGCCGAGGTCGCGACCGAGACGACCGTCCTCCGCGTCCACGGCGAGGACGTCGAGACAAACCGCGGCAGCTTACGCGCGAAAGTGATCGTCGGCTCGGACGGTCCGCGCTCGACGGTCGCGCGGTCCGTCGGCCTCGAGTGGCCCGTGTCCGGACCCGCCATGAGCGCGACCGCAGAGGGCGACTTCGGCACGGCGACGGACCTGTACTTCGGGAACCTCGCGCCCGGCGGATACGCCTGGATCATCCCGAAAGCCGGCTGCGCGAACGTCGGCCTGGGCACGTGGGAGCATTTCCGCGGGAACCTCCGCGCGCTGTTCGACCGGTTCACCTTCGATCGAGGACTCGAGCCCGGCAAGGCGACGGGCGGGTTCGTGCCCGTCCAGGGACCGCCTCCGCGAACGGTCGCCGGCAACGCGATGCTCGTCGGCGACGCGGCGGGGATGGTCATGGCGACGAACGGCGGCGGGAACAACGTGGCGATGATCGCCGGCCGGATCGCGGGCCACACGGCGGCCGACCATCTCCTCGACGGCACGCCGATCGACGCATACGAAGAGCGCTGGCGTTCCGCCGTTGGCGGCCCGCTCGCGCAAGGCGTGCGGATCAAGCACCTCGCGGACCGCTTCTTCGGGAGCGATCGCCTCTTGGAGTTGTCGATGGTCCTCCTCGGTCGGCGGCGGATGGCGCGCGCGATCCGCTGCCAACCGCTGTTCGTGCGGGGCAGCGCCAGTCTCTTATAGCGGCCCGAAGTATCGAATCGGGAACCGATGGACTTTCAATTCCTCGGCGGGGCGTCCGAGGTGGGCCGCCTCGGGATGGTCCTCAAGAAAGGGCCGATCTCCCTCCTGTTCGACTACGGGCTGCTCCCGCGAGATCCGCCGCAGTATCCGATGCCCGCCCCTCCGGTGGACGGGATGTTCATCAGCCACGCGCACCTCGATCACACGGGGATGATCCCGTGGGTGACCCGCCGCCAGGACCTCGACGTCGTGCTGACCCCGTCCACGGCGGACGTCACGGACCTCCTCCTCCAGGACAGCCTGAAAATCGCGGATGCGGAGGGCTTCGACGCGCCGTTCGACGACGGCGATCTGCGGGGCGCCCGGCGGCGCTTCAAGACGATCGACTTCGGGGACAACGTCGACATCGGCGACCTCGAGGTCACCGCGCATCCGGCGGGCCACATTCCCGGCGCGACGATGTTCGAGGTGAATGGGACGGAGACGACCGTCTTCACGGGCGACCTGCACACGCTGACGACGGACCTGGTGTGGGGCGCCCGGCCGGTGAAGTGCGACACGCTCTTCATCGAGTCGACGTACGCGGGGCGCCAGCATCCGGAGCGGCTCAAGTCGGAGCATGCGTTCCTGAAGAAGATCGAGCAGGTCGTGAACCGCGGGGGCCTCGCGCTCGTACCCTCGTTCGCCGTGGGCCGGACGCAGGACATCCTCTTGACGCTCGCCAAGGCCCGCCACGAGGTCTGGCTGGACGGGATGGGGAAGAAGGTGAACTCGATTTACGTCGAGCACCCGGAGTACCTCCGGTCCGTCAAGGCCCTGCGGAAGGCGATGAACCGCGCGCGCGTCGTGCGAGGTCGGAGGGACTCGCAGCTCGCGTTGCGGGGCGACGTCATCGTCACGACGAGCGGGATGCTCGATGGCGGGCCCGTCTTGCGGTACATCGAGGAGATCCGGGAGGACCCTCGCAGCGCGATCCTCTTGACGGGCTACCAGGTCGAAGGCACGAACGGACGGCGGCTCATCGACGAGGGCGTGATCGAACTCCACGGCGTCACGGTCGACATCAAGTGCGAGTGGCAGAAGTTCGATTTCAGTGCCCACGCGGGCCACGACGACCTCGTTCGGTTCATCGAGGGATGCGATCCGCAGCGGGTCGTCCTGATGCACGGGGAGAACCGCCAGATCTTGGCGGACGCCCTCGAAGGACGCGAGGTCCTCCTCCCTCTGGAAGGCCAGTGGCACACATTGTGACCGGATGCCCCGGACATCGGCCGGGCTTCCTCTCGTTGGCGGGTCGTGCCGCTCCGTCGAGCGAGGACCGCAGGGGCGGACCCGTCAGATGCCGACGTTCCTCGCGATCATCGCCCGCAATGCCTTCCCCACGTACTTCAGGAGCCGCGGGTCTTCCTTGATCAGGGCCCAACCCACCTTCGACGGGAAGTCAATGTCGCCCTTTCTCTCGATCAAGTCGCGGATCTCGGGACTGTCGAAGATGTCGAACAGCTCCTCGAACTGCGCGTCCGTGAGGCGCGCGAAGCTTTCGTGAATCGCGAGGTCCTTCCGGAGCTCCTTTCCGATCGATCTTGTCCACGCCCGGTGGTAGCGGTGGAGCATCCGCCCGGAACAGTCGTTCGCCTGGAGGGCCTCGATCGCCGTCCTCGCGGCGAGGTCGGAGCACGTCAGGGCCGTGAAGATGCCACCGCCGGAAACGGCCTTCGCCTGGCACGCCGCATCGCCGACGATCATGACGTTGTCCGCGTACGTCCGGCGCGGGAATCCGAGGGGGATCCCGCCCGCGATGTACAGGATCGGCTGCGCTCCCTTCGTGTACTGTCGCACCTCGGGGCGTTGCAGCATTCTCTCGAGGTAGGCGTACGCGTTCCCCTGGCCGACGCACAGGCCGACGCGGGCCGTGTCGCCGCTCGGAATGATCCAGCCGAAGAAGCCCGGGGCGATGTCGCTCCCGATGAAGAGCTTCACGAATCCCGGGTCGCCGCGCACCCCGGTCATCTCGACCTCGAATCCGGGGAGGATCTTCTTCGGACGCAGGATGTTGAACCATTTCGCGACGTTCGAACGGACACCGTCGCAGCCCACGAGGATCTTGCAACGCAGCTTCCTCGGCTGTCCGTCCTGATCGACGACGACCTCGACGCCGCCGTCCTCGCGTCTCGCGGCTTGTGCCTGAGCGCCGAGGAACGTGTGCGCGCCCTTCCGGACCGCGTCCGTGGCGATGGCGCGGTCGAACATCGCCCGTTGCACGACGACGGCCTCCGTATCGCGCCCGTCGATGACGAGCTTGCGGCCCGAAGGCGAGTACAGCTCCGCCCCATGGACCGCTCCGATGATCGTCTCCTTGCAGTCCACGTACTCGAAGACCCGCGGGGTGACGAGGCCGCCGCACTGGATCGGCTCGCCGATCTCGCGGTGTTCCTCGACGAGGGCGACCTCGTATCCGGCCTTTGCGACCCTGCCTGCGAGGTAGCCCCCGGCCGGCCCGGCACCGATCACGATGACATCGAAGGAGCGCGCCGAGGAGACCACGTGCGGCATCACTCCTTCAGGTTCATGATGATCTCGAGGAAGTTCTCCAGGTGCTTCGACAGCGACGCGTTGTCGGTATACCCGCACGCGGACAGGTCCGGCGCGGCGATGAGCGCGGACGCGCCGTCCACGATGACGTCCGTGGCGATGAGACCCTTCCGGTGGACGGACGACGCTCCCTCCGGAATCTTCTGCCCCGGCTCCGTGATGATCGTGAATCGGATGCCGCGGGCGATCGCCTGCTCGATTTTCTTCCCCACGTTCTCCCGGATCTCCGAGAACGTCGGCGTCGACACGATCACGTTCTCCATCGACTGATCGATGAGCTCGCCGACCTTCTCGAGGACGCGCGGCTTCGTCACGATCGTGTAGACGAGCTGCGGCTCGCCTTTCGACCTCAGGACTTCGTGGAGCAGGTCGAGCTTGGTGAACGTGTCCTCCAGGTGCTCGATGACGCGGCCCTTGACCTTCCCGGGCGCCTCCGGCTTGAAGATCGTCGGGCGGCCCCGGGTCGAGATTGCAAACCCTTTCTGGCAGAGGCTCTGCAAGACCTTGTACGCGGAAGTGCGCGGAATGTGCGCCGTCTCCGCGATCGTCTCCGCGCTCCCGTAGCCGTGGGCCACGAGGGCGATGTACCCGCGCGCCTCGTATCCCGAGAGCCCGATCGATTCGAGGGTCCTCGTGGCCCGATCGAACTCCGCCTCCAGGTCCGCACCCCCGGCGAGGAGCTTCGACAAGTCTTGCGGAACCACGATTCCACGATACCCTAGGGCGCCATTTGACCTTTTCGAAAGGGCCGCGTGCGGGCCGGGCGGTCGACCGGCACAAGCCTTTATCCCGACGGGACCTTTCCGTCGCGGTCCATGGGCTCGGTGCGACCGGCCGGCTTGGCCCTCGGGGCCGCCCTCCTCCTGTTCTGGGCCGTCGTCGGGCCGTCGATCGGACAGAATCCGGCGGGCCGGATGATCGTCGCGACGGACTACGAGCTCTTCGGGACCTCGGACTTGCGCGGCGGCGGTCACGTCTCGTGGACCTTCACGGGATCGAAGGCCGCGGAGTTCCGCGCGAGGCTCATCCACATGTTCGACGAGTACGACATCGTCCCGCGTGGCTTCCCCGAGTCCGGCGCCTCGATTCTCGCGAACCGCGACGGGCGGCTCGACGCGGCGGAGGGACTCGTCTATACGGACCGCCTCGAGGTGATGCTCGAACGCCCCCCGGCGACAACGCTCCCCGGCACACCCGTGCAGTACATGAACCTCGGTCGCTTCAATCTGCGGGAGGACGATCCGAGCGATCGGGACACAGGTTTCCGGCGGAGCACCGCCGGCCTCGCGGGGGAGGATCTCAATTCCACTGCCGATGTCGTCATCCGCTTTCTCTTCGAGGCCTATTCGACCACGGCGAACGCACGCGTGCCGCTCCCGACGCCGGTCTTGGCGGAGGCTCCGTATGCCTTCTTTTCCTATGAGGCACAGCAGTCGCCGACGATGACGCCGTCGGGCTTTCTTCCGGACGTCTGGCCGTTCTTGCACGAAGGCGGTTGGCACAACAATACCACCGCGGACGGGAGGAAAGCGATGTGGGCGGGCAACGACACGACCGGCGCGTACGACAACAACACCGTCGCCGCCACCCGGACGACCGCGGATCCCGCCCTCGCGCGCGCTTCGTCGTTCTACGAGCCGTTCGATCTACGGTTCGCATCTCACGCGTGGGTGACGTTCAACTACACGGGCCAGGTCGCGGACCCGAACGACCGGCTGCATCTGCAGATCGCGCAGGAGCCTTCCTTGACGATATGGACGAACCTGTCGTTCGGGCCATCGTTCGATCTGCCGTCGACGCCTGTCGGCTCATGGACGAACGCGACCGTGGACCTGGACGCGTACCTCGGGCAGCGCGTACGGCTCCGCCTGAACTTCACTTCCGACGGGACGGGGAGCGGGCCGGGCTTCTTCATCCGAGATTTCGCCTTGCACGCGCCGGCCGACTACGAGGGCGAAGTCGTCGAGACGGATTCGCACTACCTGGTCGGCACGCTCAGCTTCTCCGATCCCGCACTCGTCTCCGGCGGCACTCAGCTCATCCGAACGCCCGGGGGCGAGATCCTGTACTACACGTCGGCGTGGGACGCGAGCGCCCCGGCTCCCGACTCAATTCGCTTCCGCACCCTCGACCTCACCGAGAACCCGCAAGTCCTGTTCGGAGTCATGCTCGTGGCGTCGCACGCCATCTCGCGTCTCCAGAACGGCGCCTACCACCGGTACCGCGAGTCCCATCCGAGCGTTTTTCGGCCGGCGGTGCACAGGGTGAAATGGCTGCACAACATCGGCCGCGTCGCGATCGGTGTGCTGATCCTCTTCTACTTCGTCCCGACGGCCCTGGGAGTGGTCGGCCTTCGCACCTTCGTCTCGGGGCCCGCATACTGGTTCCTCTCCTTGACCCTCGCCTTGCTCGTCGGATTCGGCACGCGGGCGTACTACCGGCAGAGACTCGAGGAGGCGCCGCCTCCCGTGGTTGGCGCTCCACCCATCCTCGAGGGGCGAGAAGAGGTCCCGCCCTCGCCCGAACCGGTGGCCGTGTTCGCCCACTGCACGCACTGTCTGCGCGAGGTGCGGGAAGGCGACAAGACGTACAACTGCACGTGCGGCGCGGTGTACCACCTCAGCTGTGCTGCCGGCCTGATGCGTTGCGCGAACTGCCGAAAACCGATCGCCCTCGAGGTCGTCCGGGAGAAGAAGGTCGTCTCGATGCGGTGCGAGTCGTGCGGCGAGCTGCAGGTGATCCCGGAGGGCGCCGATCCCCGCGCGGTCACATGCGAGCACTGCGGCGGCCGCCTCCGCCACCTGGACACGGGCAAGCGGTACCTGATCGTCGCGAACAATCCCGCGATCGCGTTCGCGTGGATGCACGACCTGACGCAGGGCGGCAAGCCGTCCCTCTGCTTCTCGCCTGCGGCCCCGGACCGGCTCCGGCTCGAGTTCGGCGGCGAGGACGTGCAGTTCTTGCAGGTCTCCTCGCAGGCGCCGAACGCAATCGATCCGCACAAGCTCGATCCCGCCGGGCTGCGGGCGATCCTACCGCTCGCGCGGCAGGGCAAGGGTGGTGTCATCCTGTACGACGGCCTGGATCAGATCGTCTCGGACGCGTCTCTGGGCGACGTGATCCGCTTCCTCCGAA
The DNA here is from genome assembly GCA_036395115.1 of Thermoplasmata archaeon. NCBI lineage: Archaea > Methanobacteriati > Thermoplasmatota > Thermoplasmata > Thermoplasmata archaeon. Next base: position 19,741 of record DASWDU010000011.1, read on the forward strand.
AGGCCAACGACATGGCGTTCGTGCACGGGGTCACGGTGGTCGCGCGCGTCTCGCCCGGCCTTCTCCCGGACCCGGACCTCCGGCGGCTTCGCGCGGAGTTCGACGAGTACATGGACCTCTCGGCCCAGATGTGATTCAGACGTCCGGCGGGCCGCCCCAACGCGGACCCAAGCCGTGCTCGACCCCGAGGTGGTCGAGGATCCGCGCGACGACGAAGTCGACGAGGTCGTCGATCCGCTTCGGCTTGCCGTAGAACCCCGGAGAGGCAGGGAGGATCACGACGCCGAGGCGCGCGAGTTTGAGCATGTTCTCCAGCGTCACGGCGCCGAGCGGCGTCTCCCTCGGCACGAGGATGAGCGTCCTCCGCTCCTTCATCGCGACGGCCGCGGCCCGCGTCACGAGGTTGTCCGCGATGCCCGTGGCGATTTTCGCGAGGGTCGTGCCGCTGCATGGGACGACGACGAGGGCACGGAAGGGATGCGATCCGGACGCGGGTCCGGCCGCGAGATCGTCCCCGGTATAGATCGTCCGGGCGCCCGCGGCGAACTCTTTGACAGAGAGCCCCGCCTCGACGTCGATGACGGCCTCCGCGTCTCGCGTCACGATGAGGTCCGCGCGGTCGCCGAGGGCCTCGATTAGTCGACGGGCGTACACGACGCCGGAGGCTCCAGTGACGCCCAGCAGGATTCGGGACTCCGGGCCCACGCCGGCGGAAGAGGCTCGGCGTGCGGATGAAGGTTCCGCGCCGGGCTATCGCCGTACGGCCATGCCGACGAGGCCAGGAAGCGGTTCCTTGGCAGGTGCGTCATCTTCATCGCGGGAGGCGGCTGTAGGCGGCGGGGCGAAAAGAGTAACTTCTCTGGAGGAATTTCCGGGCGTGCCTCGCGTGCGCGTCCGTCGCGCGACCCTGAAGGACTTGGACCTCCTCGTCCGCCATCGGCGCGGGATGTGGGAGGCGGTCGCCGACCTGTCCGTGCGCGATCTCGACGCCGCAGACCGCGTGTACCGACGCTGGGCCCGGGCGCGCATCCGTTCCGGGCGGCTCGTTGCTTTCATCGTCGAGCAGGATGGCGTGGCGGTGGCGAGCGGCTGCGTGTGGATCATGGCGGTCCAGCCGAGACCGCTCTGGAAAGGCACCCGCGCCGCGTATCTCTTATCGATGTTCACTGAGCCGAGCCACCGCGGCCGAGGGCACGCGACACGGGTCGTCCGCGCCGCCGTCCGCTGGGCGAAAGCGCGGGGAATCGACGTGATGCTCCTCCACGCGTCTCGGTTCGGCGAGCCGATTTACCGGAAGGAAGGTTTCGAGCCAACCACGGAGATGCGGCGCTTTCTCTCCACGCAGCGCCGCCGACGCCTGCCGAACCCGTCTCCGGCCTCCCGGTAGTTTCCTCCGGTGGGAGCACGCAACCTTCGTGTGAGCGAGAATTCGTATTGCAAGCCATGGAAGCGGAGTGGTTTCGCCGTCGTTCGCTCCCCATAGCATGCCGGAGCTCCGAGTCTTGGCAGAGTGACGTTAACCAGTCAGAAAGGTCTCGGCGTCCCTGGAGGGACCCTTCCTCCGTTAATGCGGGCCGGTTGCCACACAGGGCCATGCTGCTGTTACGCCTTGGTAACGGACGTGATTGTGAGGTTCGACCTGTCCGTGCTCGGGCAGGGCCATCCGCCGTGGTCGGGCCCGTTCACCGAGCTGCTTCTCGTAATTTGAGAACCCAACGGTACGAAATACTGATTCTTTCCCGCGGAATCGCCGTTCACGTAAAACATCACGCTAGCGAAGCCATTTGCATTGCCCGTGTTGACCAGAGTGAATGTCCACCTGAATGTGTAGTAATATGGACCGAAGAGGCCGCAGCCCGACTGTGTGTATGCGGCGTCAGTCAAGGTGATCTTGGGCGTGGCTGCAGATTGCTGTGCGAGCGGGATTCCGAATCCCCAAGCCAATCCCACGATGACAACAGCAACTATGGCAATTACGACGTAGCGAGCAATGTGGCTCGGCCTCAGCGGCGCTCGTGGGACGTCGGGCGGCGGCGGTTGTTCGTACGGTGGCTCATAAGGTGGCTCCGAAGGTCCAGAAGGCTGCATCTCCTCCTCCGGAGTGTATCGCGACGCGGTGTACTCAATGGTTTCGGTCGTTTCGCGGCGAGGGAAAACGGCTCACAATCAAGCTGCACCACAAGACGGACCGAGCTTCGCTCTCGTGCCACGGTGGGAACGCATTCAAGACCTTGCGACCGAGTGCGGCAATGATGCTATGCGACAATTCCCCGCCCCAAGCCTTCATATACGACCTCGATTTATGAAGCCCGAATTCACCGAGTGTCGACGATGACGACCGCCTACGACGTGCCTCCCGCCCTCTTGATTGAGCGGCTGAAGGACCACCTGCAGAAGGAGGGCAAGATCAAGCCGCCGGAGTGGGCCGCGTTCGCCCGCACGGGGGTGCATACGGAGAAGGCGCCGACCCAGAGCGACTGGTGGTATCGGCGAGTCGCGGCGGTCCTCCGAAAAGTCTACCTCCGAGGGCCCGTCGGCACGACGCGCCTCGCGGCGGAGTTCGGCGGGCGCCGGGACGATGGCTCCGCCCCCTACCATCCGCGGCGCGGGTCGCGGTCGATCGCACGGGAGGCGATGCAGCAGCTCGAGTCGATGGGCCTGCTCGCGAAGACGGACAAGCGGGGCCGCTCGATCAGCCCCCAGGGCCGGAAACTCCTCGACGCCTTGTCCCACGAGATCCTGAAGGAGCTCGCCGTGACGATGCCGGAGCTGGCGAAGTACGCCGGAGGGCCCTGATCGATGTCGTTGGACGACGACGAGCTCGAGGCGATCCGCCGGAGGAAGCTGCAGGAACTGCAGCAGGCCCAGGTCCAAGCCGCGGCGGACCAGCAGTACCGGGACCAGATCCAGGCCCAGCGACAGCAGATCATGCGGCAGATCCTGACGCCGGAGGCACGGGAGCGACTCGGCCGCATCGAGCTCGCCTATCCGGAGCTGAAGGAGAGCATCGAGAACCAGCTCATCGCGCTCGCCCAGAGCGGACGCGTGCAGCGCGCGATCGACGACGCGACGTTGCGGCAGATCCTGGAGCGCGTGATCCCGCGGAAGCGGGACATCAAGATCGAGAGGCGCTGACGATGGCCCGCAACAAGCCGTACGCAAAGAAGCTGCGGCTCCTGAAAAAGGTGAAGGCGAACCGTCGCGTGCCCGCATGGGTGATCCAGCGGACGAAGCGGAACTTCACGCGGCATCCGAAGCGCCGCTCGTGGCGCCGCAACAAGCTGAAGGCGTGAGCCATGGCGGAGCAGGAAGAGGAACGCATCATGGTCGTGCCCCTCAGGGCCGCCTGGGCGGCCTCCCGGACGAAGCGCACGCCCCGGGCGATCAAGGCGATCCGGGAGCACGTGCAGCGGCACCTCAAGCCGGACCGCATCTTCATCGACGACGTGCTGAACGAATACCTATGGAAGCGGGGCCGCGAGCACCCGCCGCGCCGCATCCGCATCAAGGCGATCAAATTCGAGGACGGGTCCGCCGTCGTGAGTCTGCCGGAGGATTGAGGGACCTATTTGCTCCGCCGGCTCGACATCGCAGGGAACCCCTACATCGGAGTTTTCTGCGCGGCGAACGACGAGCTGCTCCTGGTCGCCCCCGACGTCCCGAAGTCCGCGATCCGCCGCATGGACGAGGCGCTCCAGACGACGCACGTCGTCACGTCCGTCGCCCACTCGACCGTCGTTGGTTCGCTCGTCGCGATGAACTCGAAGGGGATCCTCGCCTCCCCATTCATCGAAGAGGCCGAGCTCGATGCGATCGGGGACGCCGTGTATCCGCTCCCGCACCGGCTGAGCGCGGTGGGCAACAACATCCTGTCCAACGACCACGGCGCCGTCGTGCATCCGAACTATGACGACGAAGCGGTCGCATTCATCCACAAGTCGCTCGGCGTGCCGGTCGTACGCGGGACGATCGCCGGGATCAAGACGGTCGGCTCGGTTGCCGTCGCGACGAACAAGGGCGTCCTATGCCATCCGCATGCGCGACCTGGCGAGCTCGAACTCCTCAAGTCGACGCTCCAAGTCCCCGTGCACATCACGACGGCGAACTACGGCGCGGCGCAGGTCGGCGCGTCCATGGTCGCGAACGCGCACGGTGCGGTCGTCGGCTCCCGGACCACGCCGATTGAGCTCGGGCGAATCGAGGAAGGCCTCGGGTTGTTCTAGCTCACGGGTTCCTGATCGTCTGAGATTCTGTCACGTTCGCGGATGGTGGCCTTCGTTGGCCGCCTCTATGGTCGTATCGGGGAGAGGTCGGCGGATGTGAGAATCCGGACGGAGCTGCCACCACATTGGCTTCCGGTGCAAGGGCGGCGGTCCGCGGGTATGGAGTCGGAATGCGTCGCCTATCCTCGTGGATGAGTAGACTATCTGCCCTTGTGACCACCGGGCTTTGTGACAACAATCGTCCGACAAGTTTGATATATCAAGGGACGGGTAAGCAAGGCGTCCATGAAGACGCTCGTCCTCTGCGTGGATCGAGACGACGACATCGGGGCGAAGACGGGGCTCCGGGGTCCGATCGTCGGGCGCGATGCGAACTTGGCCGCGGCCATGCGGCTCGCGATCGCCGACCCGGAGGATTCCGACGTCAACGCGCTCTTCAGTGCGATTTCGATTTTCGACGGTTACTGGAGGGAGAATCCGGACGCCGAGATCGCGACGATCTGCGGCGATGTGCACGTCGGCACGGTGTCGGATATCGAGCTGACGCGGCAGCTCGATCAGATCCTCCGGGACCTCCGCCCGGAGCGCGTGTTCCTCGTGTCCGACGGTGCGGAGGACGAGGCGTTCGCCCCGATCATCAGCTCCCGGATCCGGGTCGACCACGTGCGTCGCGTGTACGTGCGGCAGACGCCCACGGCGGAGTCGCTCTACTACACGCTCGGGCGGCAACTGAAGAATCCGAGGGTGCGACGGAAGATCGTCGCCCCGCTGGGCTTCGTCCTGCTCTTGTTCGGGGCGATCTACTTGGCGTGGCCCACCGCGGCGGGGGGCTTGGCGCTGCTCCTGGCCGGCTTCTACCTGATCGTGATCTCGTTGCCCGTCAGCAGCTTCCGGGATGTCTTCGAGAAGGGCGGTCACTACTACCAGCGCGTGCGGGATTCCGTCGCCTCCGGAGAACTGGCGATTTTCTTCAACGTGTCCGCGCTCATCTTGATCCTCGTGGGCGTGTTCTTCGGCGCCGATCTCGCGAGTCGCTCGGGCGAGACGTCGTACGTGGCGAGGTTCCTCTCGTTCGTCTTCGGGTCGGTCTGGTTCTTCGTCATCGGCGCGCTGGCTTTCGAAGGCGGGAAGGTGATCGACGCCTACCTGAAGCGGCGCCGGGCGCCGGGTCACGCGCTCGCCGTCGCGGTCTCGTTCGTCGCGATGGGCCTCCTCGTCCTGGGGATGACCCAGATCCTGCAGACAATCTTAGCCGGGTACAACCCCGCCGCCTCGCTCCCCCTGATCTACTTGAGCATCGGGCTCGCCGTATTCCTGGTCGCGGTGACGGGTCTCTCGTACCGGAGCCGCGAGGAACGGAAAGATCGACCTGAGGACGGTTAGCGCCGCCGGGGTTCCGATGGACTTCGAGGCGTGGGAGCCGTTTTACGTCCAGATCTTGAAGGACTTCGGCTTTTCCCGGGACGCCGACGAGGCCGTCGCGGCCGAGCTGGACCGGATCTTGACGGGGACGCGCGCGGCGGACGCCGATCTGCGGCGCCTGATTCGGGGCAAGGAGGTGACGGTCGCCGGGAACGGCCCGAACGTCGAGGACGAAATCGCCGACGCCCAGGGGGTCCTCGTGGCCGCGGACGAGGCCACTTCGGTCGCGCTCGCGTCGGGAAGGCTCCCGTCCGTCCTCGTCACGGACCTCGACGGGACCGTCTCGGACCAGGTGAAGGCGAACCAGGAGGGGACCGTCGCGGTCGTGCACGGCCATGGGGACAACGGGCCCGCCGTGCGGGAATGGGCCCCCCGTTTCTCCGGCCCGACGGTGGCGACCACGCAGTCGCGGCCCGCCGGCGGGCTCCGCAACTTCGGCGGCTTCACGGACGGCGACCGGGGGGTCTTCCTGGCGGACCATTTCGGCGCCCGGCGGATCCACCTCGTCGGGTTCGACTTCGAGCGTCCCAACGCGAAGGACACGGACCGCCGGATGAAGCAGCGGAAGCTCGACTGGGCGTACGTCCTGCTGAGCAGCCTGGACCGCGACGACCTCGCACTCTAGTCACGTCGACCCGCGGGCCTTCGCGGTCCGCCAGCTGAGGATCGGATCGCGGGCCGCCTGCACCTCATCGACGCGCGCCACCGACGTGTTGTGCGGCGCGCCGTGCAGGGTCTCGGGGCTCTCGCCGACGATCTTCGTGAGCGCGTCGACGAAGCCGTCGAGCGTCTCCATCGTCTCCGTCTCCGTGGGCTCGATCATCAACGCCTCCTCGACGAGGTGCGGGAAGTAGACGGTCGGCGGGTGGTATCCGAAGTCCATGAGCCGTTTCGCGAGGTCGACGGTCCGCACGCCGCGCGACGCGAGCTTCGCGGCGCTCGCGACGAACTCGTGCTTCCGCAGCCCGCCGAACGGCACGTCGAGCACGCCTTGCAGCCGGTGCCGCACGTAGTTCGCGTTCAGGACCGCGTGGTCCGAGACCTCCCGCAATCCGTCGGCGCCCATCCGCAGGATGTACGCGTACGCGCGCACGAGAAGGGCGAAGTTACCGTACCATGCGCGGACCTTCCCGATCGACTTCGGACGGTCGTAGTTCAGATGGTAGCCGCGCCCGTCGAGGCCGATGACCGGCACCGGGAGGAATGGCTCGAGCGGGCCGCGCACCCCGACGGGCCCGGCGCCGGGTCCGCCGCCGCCGTGCGGCGTCGTGAACGTCTTGTGGAGGTTGAAGTGCACGATGTCGAAGTTCATCTTCCCCGGGGAAGTCCGGCCGAGGATCGCGTTGAAGTTCGCTCCGTCGTAGTACAAGAGCCCGCCCGCGTCGTGCACGACCTCTGCGATGTCGAGGACGCGGTCCTCGAAAATGCCAAGCGTGTTCGGGTTCGTGAGCATGAACGCGAGCGTCTTCTCACCCGCAGCGGCCTCGAGCGCCTTCAGGTCGACGCGGCCGTCCTTCGAGGGGATTTCAACGATCTCGAAGCCGAGCATGCCGGCCGATGCGAAGTTCGTCCCGTGCGCCGTGTCCGGCAGGATGACTTGATGCCGCTCCTCCCCGCGGTCTCGGTGGTACGCCTGCGCGAGGAGGAGGCCCGTGTACTCGCCTTGCGCGCCGGCCGCCGGTTGGAGCGTGACCGCGTCCATGCCTGCGATCCGCGCGAGCATGTCCTGCAGCTCGTAGAGGAGGCGGAGCGCCCCCTGCATCGTCGCCTCGTCTTGGTCCGGGTGCATCCGCGCGACGGCCGGGAGGGCCGCGAGCTCTTCCGTGAACTTCGGGTTGAACTTCATCGTGCACGAACCGAGCGGATAGAAGCCCGTGTCGATCCCGAAGTTCATCTGCGACAACCGGGTGTAATGCCGCACGACCTCATGTTCGGGGAGGTTCGGAATCCCGAGCCGCTCTCGGCGGAGGTTCGGCGGGACCAGGTCGGCGACGTCGACCCGATCGTCCGGGGCGGACCGCTTCTCGAGGAGGAGGGGCTCGTCCCAGTAGGCTTGCCGGAAGCTCACGCGACCGCCTCCAGGGCCTGGAGCAGGCGGTTTACGTCGTCCGCCTTTTGCCGTTCCGTCGTCGCGAACAGCGCGGAGTCGCTCAGCTCGGGGAGTTGCCGGGCGAGCGACAGCCCGCCATGGACGCCACGGGCCAAGAGGCCCCGGTGGACGGCCGAGTAGTCCCCCTTGTACCGCACGACGAATTCGTTGAAGTGCGCCCCGTTGAACACCGGCGCGGTGAAGCCCGAGATCTTGTCGATCGACGCGGCGAGCTCCTTCGCCCGGCGGATGTTCTCCGCCGCGAGCCGTCGCAGGCCGTTCGAACCTTGGACCGCTACGAACGCCGCTGCCGCGACGGCCAAGAGCGACTCGTTCGTGCAGATGTTCGACATCGCCTTCTCTCGTCGGATGTGCTGCTCCCGCGTCTGGAGAGTCATGCAGAACGCGCGGTGGCCTTTCACGTCGCGCGTGAGGCCGATCACCCGGCCCGGCATCTTCCGCACGTGCTCCTGCCGGCACGCGAAGATTCCGAGGAGGGGACCGCCGCAATTCACCGCGGTGCCGAGGGACTGGCCTTCTCCGATCACGATGTCCGCGCCGAAGTCTCCCGGAGGCCGAACGACCGCTTGCGCGATCGGATTGACGCCGACGACGAATACGGCTCCGGTGAGGGCGCGGATCTCCGCGAGCTGCTCCTCGAATCGCCCGAGGAAGTTCGGATTCTCCACGTATACGCCGCACACGGCGGGGGAGAGCGCCGCCTCCAGCTTCGTGAGGTCGAGCATGCCCGTCCCCCGGTCGTAGTCGACCTCGCGCGCCTCGACGCCCGTGCCGTTCAGGTAGTTCGCGAGGACGGCCTTGCGGTTGTGGCGCAATGCCCGCGGCACGAGGAACACGTTGCCGCCGTGGATGCGGTGCGCCATCCGCGCCGCTTCCCCGAGCGCGGTCGACGCGTCGTACATCGAGGTGTTCGCGGCGTCCATCCCGGTGAGTTCGCAAATCAGGCTCTGGTACTCCCAGAGCGCCTGAAGGAGGCCTTGGCTCAGCTCGGGCTGGTACGGCGTGTACGCGGTGTAGAACTCGGACCGCGACGTGATCGCGCGGACGCTCGCGGGGACGAAGTGGTCGTACAGGCCGCCGCCGAGGAACGTCGGCATCTCGGCCATCGTGCGGTTCGCGGACAGGAGGGAGGTCACGTGCCGGACGACGGTCAGTTCCGGGAGGCCGTCCGGAAGATCGATCTTCGGGATGCGGACGGCGGCGGGGATGTCCGCGAAGAGGTCATCGATGCGCTGCAAGCCCATCGCTTGGAGCATCTCGTCCTCATCGGAGGGCATGCGGGTTCCGCTGAGAGAGGTGCCTCCTTAAAGGGTTTGGCATCGAGTGCAGGTCACGGAGCCGCAGCGCTGAGTCGTGTGAAATCCCGGACGAGCCGTAGGCCGGAGCCGGCTTCGATGATCGCCGCGGACCCGAACCCGATCGAGTCCTTGTAGGTCTCCGACGGGCGGTCGCCCTTGAGTTCCGAGAGGACGAGGGAGAAGAGAGTGCCGTGACCTGATACCGCGACGACGCGGCCGGGGTTGTCCGAGCCGATCGACTCGAGGCACGTCCTCGCGCGGGTCACGGCCATGCCGAGGGATTCTTTCGAGGGCGGCAAGTAATCGAGGTCCGCCCATGCGCGGGTCTCGAGGGCCTTGAACTCCGGTTGCGAGATCCCGGATTCGTCCGGAGCCCATTCCTTGAGACACGGCCGCTTGAGGATCGGAATGTGGAACGATTCGGAGAGGACGATCGCGGTCTCGATGCTCCGGCGCAAGGGGCTCGTATAGACCCGAGTGGGCGGTGCGGTGGGCCATGCCGCCACGAGATCCTCGATCTGTCGGCGGCCTCGATCGGACAGGGGAGCTCGGTCGAAATTGGATGTGCCGAGAGGGCGCACGATTTCGCCATGACGCAGGAGGACGAGTGTCGCGTGCATAGGAATTCATCCGCCCGAAACGACTCCGATCACGCAGATCCGCTCCCCATCGCGGAGCGGTTCATCGATCGGGATTGGGATGTCGCCTCGGACGAGAAGGTGCGCGTCCGGCGGCAGCCGCAGAGCCTTCAGGAGATCCTCGCCGGTCGCATCCGACTCCAAGGCCACGGCGACCTCCGTTCGGCGGGGAACGAGCTCGGCGACGATTTGCACGACGCGGACCGAGGGCGGCGCCGGTCTTAAGCGTTCCTTCCTTCGCCTCCTGGTCGGAACGCTTATCCGAAGCATCGTTTTCCGGATGAACGACTGCCCAGGTCGCCTAGCCCGGTAGGGCGGCGGTCTCGAAAACCGCTGGGTTACCCCTCGCAGGTTCAAATCCTGCCCTGGGCGCTTCACCCATAGACCTGGTGCCAATTTCCGTATTAGCGTTACGACCTGCACTAAGTGGCGCCCCTGCCCCGCATACAGGCTAGGCCCCGCGCCTTCGTTTGCTTGTCTGATGGCAGGAAGCTTTAGGCGCGGGCTCCTCCATCGCGCTCCGCGTCATACATATGCCAACTTCCTGGCAGGCTTTCCAAACTGATTGGGGGAATTTTCTGAATTGGCTGAATTCGGGCCCAGGACGTGCTTTCTGCGGCACGCTACTCGTACTAGTGATTTTGTTCATCGTCTTCTATGTCGCCACACGCCTTCTGGGCAGGGCCCATCGTGCCCTGCTCCCGGAAGCCTCCGAGGACGAATCCGGGGTGGAAGGAGCCCCTCGGCCAGAGGACAACAAGGACGGACGAGAGTAGTTTCACGGCGGGGAGCGTCCCCAAAAACCGGGTTGCTTTCGAGGAATGGGGGCGGCTCCGTTGCGAATCTGAGTCCGGATCAGCCGAACGGTCGCCTAAGCCCGGTAGGGCGGCGGTCTCGAAAACCGCTGGGTTACCCCTCGCAGGTTCAAATCCTGCCCTGGGCGCTCCGGTGCGAGAGTGGACCGGTCTGGCAGACTCGGGGCCGCGACTGCGGCGCTCGCCTACTTCAGGTGCGTGTCGAACCAACGCAGGTACGCCTTCAGCCGGGCGATTCGGTGCTTCGGCTTCCCCGCGCGCGAGAGATCGTGATTCTCTTTCGGGAACAGGACCATCTCGGCCTCTTTGCCGTAGTACTTCAGGGCGGTGAAGAACTGGATCGCCTCGACGTGCCAGCAGCGAAGGTCTTCGAACGAATGGACGAGGAGGAGGGGTGTCGTGACGTTCCTGACGTAGCGGAGCGGCGACTTCGCCAGCGTCGTCTCCTCGTCGTCCCACGGGTCAACCCCGGTCTGGTCGCGACCGAAGTACGGCCCGATGTCGCTCGTCCCCCAGAACGTCCACCAGCTCGAGATCGAGCGGTCCGTGACTGCGGCCTTGAACCGGTCTGTGTGGGTCACGACCCAGTTCGTCATGAACCCACCGTACGAGCCGCCAGCGACCGCGAGCCGCTTCGCATCGACGAACGGATAATGAGCGATCGCGTAATCGACGGCCTCCATGAGATCCTGGTAATCCCGTTCGCCGTAGTGCTTGCGGAGGTCCGCGAACGCCTCTGTGTATCCGTCGCTCCCCCGCGGATTCGTGAAGAGGACCGCGTACCCCCTGGCGGCGAACACCTGGAATTCGTGGAGGTAGCTGTAGCCGAATGCGGTCTTCGGCCCGCCGTGTACGTAGAGGATGGTAGGGACCTTGCCCCGCTTCGACGGCCAGAGGATCCAACCTTCGACGTCGACCCCGTCGCTCGCGCGGAAGGTGAAGTGCTCCGGCTTCCGGATCGCCAGATTGGACCGCGCCTCATCGTTGAACGACGTCACCTTGCGCGGCTCCCCGTCGAATCGGTACAGTTCGGGGAGCGACATCGATTCCATCCCGGTGAAGATCAGGGCGCCGTCGTTCACCTGAAATGCCTCGACGCACCGTTCGCCGCCGACTAGGCGGTTCACGCGGCGATCCGCGACGTCGAGCGAGCAAAGATGCACGCCGCCGCCCTCCGCCGCGACGAAGTAGATGCGGTCGCCGACCCACTTCGGATCCGGGCTCATGCCGCCCATGCGGACGTCGCAGTTCAGCGCGTTCGACAGGTTCCGGTCCATCGACTCGAGGCGCTCCGGCGCTCCCCCTTTTGCGTCGACGACCCACAGGTGTTCGTGCGAGGCGAATCCGCGCGGCAGGTCGTCTCCCCGGAACACGAGCCGCCGGTCGTCCGGGGACCAGCCCACGCTCGCGATCTCCATCGTATGTTTCGTCAAAGGGATCGTCTTCCGCGAGGCCACATCGAGCACGAATACGTCTTGGAGGTACGGCCGCACGTCTTCCATCTGGGCGACGTACGCGACGCGCTTCCCGTCGTGCGACCACGCCGCCTTCGTGACGTCGAACTCCCCCTTCGTCACCTGCTTGACGGCCTTCGTGGCGAGGGTCAGGATGAAGGCGTGCTTGCGGAGATTGTAGATGAAGCCTTTGTCGTTGAACCAGAAGTTGATGCGGCGGATCGTACGGACATCCTCGTCGTCTTCGCCGACGTTCGACAAGAAGAGCACCCGCTTCCCGTCCGGCGACCACGCGGCGCCTTCAATGCCCTCTTCGCGCCGGAGCAAGAGGGTCGCCTCGCCGCCGTCTGTCGGGATTAGGTAGAGCGCGTTCCCCTTGTCGTCTTTCCCCATCTCCCGCTTCGACGTGAACAAGATCCGCTTCCCGTCGGGGGAGATCTTCGGGGCGCCATCCTTGCCGGCCGTCGTGAGCTGCCCCGGGGCCGTCCCGTCGAGCGGGACGATCCAGATGTTGCCCTCGTACTCGTCCTTGTCCAGCAGGGCGCGGTGCACGGAGATCGCCGCGAACGTCCCGTCCGGCGCGAGGCTCGGTTCGGAGAGCATCGCGTAGGCGGCGAGATCCTCGGGTTCGACGGGCTTGGCCATGCGGAGGGCGAGCCCGTCGCGTGTGATAAATTCTGCTCCCACGCCCGCAAGGCTCATCGCCCCCGCCGACTTGTCCCCGAGGCGATGGCCGGCCCGCTGGGCAAGCTCGCGTACCTGTACGTCGGGACCGCCGACCTCGATCGCGATCTCGACTACTACACGAAGGTTCTCGGGGCGAAGCTCCTCTGGAACTACCACGAGTTCGGCGCGAAGGTCGCCTCGGTGCGGCTGTGCGACGGGCCGCAGTACATCCTCGCGGACCACCGCCACGCGCCGTCCGTCCTCCCGATCTTTGACGTCGGGGACCTCAAGGCGACCGCGAAGGACTTGCGTTCGCGTGGCTGGAAGTCCGAGGGGCGCTCGTTCGAGATTCCTCCCGGCCCGTGCCACCTGTTCAAGGACCCGAGCGGGAACGAGCTCGCGATGTTCGAGAACGTGCGGCCGGGCCTAATGGAAGGGTCTTTCGGGGATGCCGGCATTCGGCGGTTCGGTCGCGGGTGACGGAGGCGATCCATGTTCGAGCACCCGAACGCGACGCTGGTCAACCACCTCTACGACGCGTTCGACAAGAAGGACAACGAGCGGCTCAAGAAGCTGATCGCCGAGGACGCGGTGTGGTACGTGCCGGGTTCCTCGCCGATTTCCGGCGAACACCGGGGCCATGCGGCGATTTTCGCATACTTCCAGAAGCTCGCGGAGCTCAGCGGCGGCACGTTCCGCGCGGAGCTCGTCGACATCCTCGCGAGCGACATGCACGCGGTGGCCCTCGCGACCGCGACGGCGAACCGGGACGATCGCGCGTTCGAGGGCAGCTACCTCCTTCTGATGCGGATCGAGAAAGGGCGGATCCTCGAGGCGCGGCTCTTCATCGACGATCTGGCGGCGTTCGAGGCGTTCTGGGCCTAGGGGCGATGCACCCTGTCGTCGAGCGGCCCTCCTCCGACGCAGCCGACGATGAGTCCGGCGCGGATCGAGACCCTCGCGGACGGCGTGTTCGCGATCGCGATGACGCTCTTGGCGTTCAACCTCACCGTGCCCGAGGTCCTGCCGATGGAGGATCCGGCCGTCGTCCTCCCGGGCGAACTCGTCGCGCTCTTGCCTCGCTTCCTCATTTACGCGATTAGCTTCGTGGTCCTCGGCATCTACTGGGTCGCCCACCACGCCCAGTTCCGCGTGATCCACAACGCGGACCGTCCGCTGCTTTGGATCAACATCCTCTTCCTCATGCTCGTGGCGTTCGTGCCTTTCTCGACCTCCCTGATGAGCCGATATTGGAGCGCGCCCGCGGCGGTCCAGGTGTACGGGCTCGTGCTCATCCTCATCGGCGGGGCGGGGTACCTGCACTGGTGGTACGCGACCTCGGGACGGCGGCTCGTCCCGCCCTCGACCCCGGATTCCCTGATCCGGGCCGCGAAACATCGCATCGCGATCGCGCCGGCCGTGTGCGTCATCGCCATCGCGTTCTCGCCCGTGAACACGGTGGTCAGCATCGCGCTCTACGCGCTCCTCATCCCGTTCTACATCGCACCCGCGGGCCTCGACCGGCATGTGTTCCGCCAACGCGAGTGACGTGTGACCATAGCGCCGGGAAGTCGCTCAACATACGCCGCCGTCGCGATGGGAGGCCCCATGTTGGCAGATCTCCAGAATGCGTACATCCAGGCGGTGGAGCGAGCGGGCGAGAGCACGGTCAACGTCAGCACGGCACGAGGCCCCTATGGGCCGCCGTTCGGGCCGTGGCCGCGCCGCGGGATCGGGTCGGGCGTGATCCTCGACGAGAAGGGCCACATCCTCACGACGCACCACGTGATCGACGGCGCGGACAAGGTCATCGTCGCCTTCACCGACGGGCGCGTCCTCAGCGGGACAGTCGTCGGCGGTGACGAGGAGACGGACGTCGCGGTCGTGCGCGTCGACGGGAAGGACTTCCGTCGCGCGGACTTCGCGAACTCGGACGAAATCAAGGTCGGCCAGCCGGTGCTCGCGATCGGAAACCCGCTCGGATTGCCCGGCGGCCCCACAGTGACGTCGGGCGTGATCAGCTCCCTCCGCCGGAACCTGACGCGATGGCCGGGCGACGGCTTGCCGGTGATCCAGACGGATGCGGCCGTGAACCCTGGGAACAGCGGCGGGCCCCTCGTGGACCTGCAGGGTCGCGTGGTCGCGATCAACACCGCGACGATCCCCTACGCGGAAGGCATCGGCTTCGCGATCCCGATCAACGCGGCGCTCGACGTCGCCCGCCAGATCCTCGAGCACGGGCACGTCCAGCGGGCATGGCTCGGCATCGCCGGATACGACGTGAACCGACGCCTCGCGGCGTACTACGGGATCACGGCCCGGACCGGCGTGTTCCTCGCCGAGGTGAACGCGAAATCGCCCGCGGACGTCGCGGGACTGCAGGTCGGCGACGTGATCACGTCCCTCGGCGGCCGGCCCCTGAGCGGGATCGCGGACCTCGTCGAGGCGTTACGGGAGCGGGCGTTCGGCGACACGGTCGAAGTCGATGCCGAGCGACGCGGGGTGCGGGTGCACGCGACCGTGGCGCTCGCCGTTCGGCCGTATTGATCGAGGCACGGAGCCCAACAACTTCAAATCCGGAGGCCTCATCGCCCGGTTCGTGATGCGGCCTCCCCACCCGGAAGTCTGCCCGAATTGCGGCAAGCTCACCTGGAACTGGCAGTACCTGTCCGTCCGGGTGTGGATCGAGTGCGAGCACTGCGGCTACAAGGATAGCGTCAGCAATACGCCGGTGAGCGGGGCGAACACGGACAGCACGTCGCGCAAGTCGACCCGATCGAAGGCGTAGGCCGCGTCCAGAGCGACCGCCCGTCCAGAAACATGAAGTAGGCCCACGGAGGTGCGGCCTCCGTCGAGATCCGTGGTCGCCGTCCTGCAAATCGTCGGAACCGAACTTCTGGTCATCCTCATCGGCGTCTGTTTCGCCACGCTCCTGGCCGTCATCGTCGCCGCCCTCTGGTTGCACGGGGACGCGCAGAGCCGTGGGATGGACGCGACCGTGTGGATCGTCCTGCTCATCCTCGCCTCGTTCTTCGGCGGATTCATCGGCTTCGCGATCGTCGTAGTTGTCTACCTCGTCGTGCGGGGGAACCATCCCGTCGGAGGCGCGATGCCCTACGGATACGTCCCGTACCCGGTCGCCCCGCAGGCGGCTTGTCCCGTCTGCGGCGGTCCGATGACCTGGTACCCGGAGTACCAGCGCTGGTACTGTCCGTCGTGCGGGCAATACCGCTAGCGCGTCAGGCGGCGGAACGGCGCCCGGAGCCAAGGGCCGGCGCGTCAAAAGCCTTGGGTCGCGGGGCGGCGCTTCAGGAAATCGGCCACCGGTACGTGACGAGCAGGACGAGCGCCGAGAGGCCGATGCACAAGACGACGACGACCCACGGCGGGATCTTCAGCGCCTTCTCGTCCTCTTGGTCGAAGTAGCGGATGAGGCCCGCCGCCGAGTGGAAACCGGAGTCGCGGTCGCGTGCCATGCACTCGCCGTCTCCATGCGGGATGGAATCTAAAACCTTTCGCATCCGGCCCGGGCTGCAGAGGATTAATACGCGGCTTCCGGATGGCGGCTCGCCCCCGGGGGGCCTTCGTTGGCCGAGTCCGACATCGTCTACATCGGCAAGAAGCCGACGATGAACTACGTCCTCGCCGTCGTCACTTACTTCAACGGCGGCTCGCGGGATGTCGTGGTGAAGGCCCGGGGTCGGTCGATCTCTCGCGCGGTCGACGTCGCGGAGATCGTCCGTGGCCGCTTCGTCCCGGAGGCGAAGGTCCGCGATGTGCGCATCGCGACGGAGAAGGTGACGTCGGAGGAAGGCCGCGCGACGAGCGTGAGCAGCATCGAGATCGTCTTGTCGCGATGACGCTTGGCGAGAAAGACATTTATCATCCTTCCCTTTAGCCGTCGCCGCGTGTCGCCGATCGACGTGCTGCTCCTCCTCGCCCTCTTCGCGTTCCTCGCGGGGATCGGGGGGTCGTTCCTCGGCATCGGCGGCGGCGTCTTCCTGATCCCCTTCATGACGCTCGTCCTGGGGATCGACATCAAGGTCGCAATCGCGACGAGTCTGATTGGCGTCATCGCCACATCGTCGGGCGCTGCGTCCGTATACGTGCGGGACCACCTGACGAACTTGCGGCTCGCGATGTTCCTCGAGGTCGCGACCACGCTCGGGGCGATCGTCGGTGCGGTCGCCGGACTTCTGCTCCCGGGCCCGTACCTCTTCGGCGTGTTCGGGGTCGTCGTGCTGTACGCCGCAGGGGCGATGGCGCGCACCCCCGAGACGGCGAAGGACCGGGCGTACCAGGCGGGCGAAGAGTCCCCGCTCTCGACTCGCCTGAACCTCGGGAGCGTGTACTTCGATCAGGAAGACCAGGGCGTCTACCGCTACCGCGTCGACCGTCCGGGCGCGGGCTTCGGCGTCAGCGCGACGGCCGGCCTGTTCTCCGGCCTCCTCGGCGTCGGAGGCGGCTTCATCAAGGTGCCCGCGATGAACATGCTCATGCGCGTGCCGATGAAGGCCGCGGTGGCGACGAGCAACTTCATGATCGGGGTCACGGCCGCGGCGAGTGCGTTCATCTACTACTCCCAGGGTTGGGTGAACCCGAGTTACGCGGCGATGGTGATCGTCGGCGTCTTCAGCGGCTCGAACCTCGGCACCCGGGTCCTCGTGCGGTCGAAGGCGCAGCGGGTCCGGTTCGTGTTTTCGGTCTTCCTCGCGGCGATCGGTATCTTCATGGCCATCCGGGCGGCGGGGATCGAGATGACGCTATGATGTACCCGCGCGTCGGCCTGAAGATGGTCCAGAATCGGATTGCCGCGCTGCGCCGCGCGGTCGTCGCGGAAGTCGAGGACATCAACCGCCTCATCTATCACGTCCTCCGGGGCGGCGTCGTCGTCTCGGTGGCGTTCATCGTGTTCGCTTTCATCCTGGAAAGCCTCGGCGGGGGAGACATTCCGTCGCACTCGATCGCCGCGCGCAACCTCCTCCCGCAACTCGTCCGCTTCACCCCCGCGGGCTATCTGAACCTCGGGATCCTGCTGATGATCTTCACCCCCGTGGCCCGCGTGGTGCTGAGTTTCCTGTCGTTCGCGGAGGAGCGGGACCGCACGTACGTCGTGCTGACGGCGTTCGTGCTCCTGAACCTGTCGGTGAGCGTGTTCCTGCTGGCGTGAGCCTTTAAGGCGCCCCACGCTTGCGGAGGACCGTGGACGAGGTCCTCGCCGCCGCACGCCTGGTCGATTGGTCGAAGCTCGGCGATCGGACGCTGTGCGACGCCTGCCTCGGTCGCCTCCTCGGCAAGGTCGGCCATGGACACACGAACGAGGAGCGAGGCCGCGCGATCCGGGACGTCACGGGCCGCGCGGACGGGCCGTGCTGGGTGTGCGCGGGGCTGACGGCCCGCTACGACGGGCTCGCCGAGTTCGTCGTCCGCACGCTCGGGCCGTGGGAGTACGACACGTTCCGCGTCGGCTCGCGGATCGATCGGGAAGCCTCGGCCCGCGAGGAGTCGCTGTGGTCCGACCTCGCGCTCTCCGCGGCGGAGCCGCTGAAGGCCGAAGTGAATCGCGAAGTCGGAAAGCGCGTCTCCGAGGCGGTCGACAAGGAGCCGGACGTGGCCGCGCCCGACATCGTCGCGATCCTCGACCCCGCGTTCGACCACGTGGACTTGCAGGTGAACCCGCTCTATCTCCGCGGCCGCTACCGGAAGGTCGTCCGGGGCGTGCCGCAGACCCGGTGGCCGTGCCGACGGTGCATGGGCAAGGGATGCGCGCGATGCGGCGGGACCGGCAAGATGTATCCGACGAGCGTTGAGGAGGCCATCGCCGCCGAGGTCATGCGGGAGTCCGGCGGAACGGGCCACGCGCTCCACGGGATGGGCCGCGAGGATGTCGACGCGCTCATGCTCGGCCGCGGCCGTCCGTTCATCCTCGAGATCAAGGAGCCTCGTCGCCGGCACATCGATGTCGTGTCCGCGGTCGCCCGCATCAACGCGTCCGGCATCGTCGAGGTCGACCAGCTCGTCCCGGCGCGGGGCGCCGACGTCGTCCCGTTGAAAGAGGACCGCGCGGCGAAGACGTACCGCGTCCTCTTCCGGATGGTCCCTCCCGTCGCGGAAGCAAAGCTTAAAACGGCCGTGCCAGTTTTGGTGGCCGAGCCGATCGCCCAGCGCACCCCCGAACGGGTCGTTCACCGGCGTGCGGATACCACGAGGCATCGACGCATCCTGGCGGCGGAGGTCGTCCGGGTCGACGAAGACCGCGCGGAGATCCGCGTGACGGCGGAGGCGGGGACTTACGTCAAGGAGTGGATCCACGGGGACCGCGGAAGGACGTCGCCGTCCCTCGCGGAACGGCTGGGGGTCGCCTGCGAGGTGATCGAGCTCGACGTCTTGGACGTCCACGACGACCGGTGAGACCGATGGTGAAGGCCTCGAAAGGGATCATGGAGAAGACGCGGCAGAAGTTCCGCCGCAGCCCCCGCGAGCGCGGGCTCTCCCCGATCACGCGGTCCTTCCAGACGTTCGAGGACGGCGACCGCGTTACGATCGTGATCGACTCGAGCGTCCAGCGCGGCTGGCCACACCACCGATTCCACGGCATGACGGGCACCGTCGTCGGGCGGCGCGGCGGCTCGTTCCTCGTCGACGTGCGCTTCGGCGGCAAGATCAAGCAGGCCGTGGTCCGGCCCGAGCACCTGAGGCGGGCGTAGGGGGGAGATCATGGAGGAAATGTTCGTCTCCCTCGCCGAGCTGAAGGTCATCCTCGAGAAAGAGAAAGCCGCCCGCGGCGAGTTGAACCCAGAGCAGCAATACTCCCTCTCGCACGCGT
Organism: Thermoplasmata archaeon; assembly: GCA_036395115.1. Classification (NCBI taxonomy): domain Archaea; kingdom Methanobacteriati; phylum Thermoplasmatota; class Thermoplasmata; species Thermoplasmata archaeon. The sequence continues at coordinate 39,193 of DASWDU010000011.1, forward strand.
CTCTCTTCGCCCGCGTGCCCGCGGACAAGGTCCCCGGGATCGTGAAGGAGCTCATGGAGGTCCCCATGATGTCGCCCTTCAACGCGGTGAAGATTGCCGACCTGATGCCGACCCACTTGGACGACGTCCGCGCGATCTTCGCCAAGGAACGGTTCGCCCTCTCCAAAGAGGATGCGGAGAAAGTCCTCGAGATCGTGGGGAAGTACCGCTGACGAGGCGAGCCGCATGGAAGATTACGCCCGCATCCTCGACTACTTACCGCAAGGCCATCCGGACCAGTCGAAGTTCCACCGTGAGCCGCTCGCGTACGCGCTCGGTGTGGACGAGTTCAAGCTGTTCGAGCTCGTGCCGAAGGAAGGAGTCGCCTTGTCGATTGGACAACGGGTGTACATCGGCAAGGAAGTCGACCAGCGGACGGAGGTCTTGCACGTGAAGCGCCGCGTCGGATACGAGGAGCTGACGACGGCCGCGCAGAAGGAGATGCCGTTCGTGGTCCAGGAGACGGTCAAAGAGAAAGAGGCGAAGTTCGTGGACTTCTTCAACCGCGCGCAGGCGATCACGACGCGGTTCCACATGCTCGAGCTCCTCCCGGGCCTGGGGAAGAAGACAATGTGGGCGATCCTCGAGGAGCGAAAGAAAGGCCCGTTCCTGTCGTTCCAGGACCTCGAGCAGCGGGTCGCGAGCGTCCATCATCCGGAGAAGCTGGTCGCGAAGCGGATCGAGATGGAGATTTCCGACCCGACTCAGAAGTACCGGCTCTTCGTCGCCCGTTAAGCCGCGGCTTTCGTCAAGTCGGTCTCGATTTCTCGAACATCGTGGGACGACAGCCCGAGCTTCTTCCGCAGCGCTTCGAGGAGTTCGCGTTCTTCGTCGGTGATCGGGCCGCCTTCCAGTGCCTCGGCGGCGACCGCGCGGTAAATCCCTGTCCGGGTCTCGAGCACCTCTTCGATGACCTGGCTCTCGATCCGTTCCTGCTCCTCTTTCGAGATCCCGAGGTTCTCCCGGAGCTGCTCGACGAGCAGGCGTTCCGTCGCCGTCACTCGGCCGTCCTTCCATGCCGTCATGACGGCGCGCGTGTACTCCTCGACGCGCTTCACCCGCTCGTCCATCGCGCGCTTGCGGCGGTCGTCGATGCCCTCCAGGTACTCGAGATCGAGCTCGTCGACGTTCATCGCCTCGCGCACGATATCGGAGAACGTGAGGTGGACGGAGGTCGCGCGGTCGATCTCCGCCAAGGTCATGTCCTTCGTCACCCCGGCGACCTTCACGGGGACGCGGACCGTCGAGAGGCGCTCCTTGATCCCCATCGCCCGCTCCCACCCGCGCGGCGCGAGGTAGTACGCGAGCATCCGTTGCTTCTCGCCTTCGATATGCGCCTTCGTCTCGACGAGAAAGCCGTCCCGGACCATCTCGTCGAGGTAGCGGGAGAGGTGCTTCCGCTGCACGCCCGCCGCGAACGCGATTCCCTTCTGGGTCAGCGCTTGCGGCAGCACGTACCGCTCCTCCGTGTTCCGGAAGTCGGACAGATACAGCAGGATGCGGTCTTCCGTGCCGAGCGCGAGTGGTGAATCCGGCTTCACGGCCCGGGAACGTTTTGCGTAGCGGATAATCCTTCGCGTGTCTCGATTCGGGGACCCGGTCGGCACCTTCTTAAAGCCTTTTCGGACTCGCTCGAGGGCGCATGCTCACGCTCCCGATGCAACCGCCTCCGGAGTTCGGCGCGCTCTTCGACGCGGACACGCGTGCCGCGATCGCGAGCGGCCTCTGCGTCTCGTGTCGTGGCGCGAAGCTCCTCTGCGGCAAATCGCGCTGCCCGATCATGGTCCGCTGGGACTCCATGATGAAGACCGCCCCGATGATCGATCGGGTGGATCTCGACGGCTCCTCCCCGCCGGGGGTGTTCGTCGGCCGCTTCGGCTATCCGAAGGTCTTCGTCGGACCCCTCGTGCCGCCGGTCCACGGCGACACGCAGATCCTCGATTCGCCGGAGGCATGGGTCGGCCTTCCGATGGACGACATCGTGAGGTTCCGGTCGCAGCTCGTCCGCGGCATGCACCGGGTGCACGTGATGGACGTCGACCGCGGTGGCCGGCTCGTCGACTCGACGCGGGAGCTCGCCCTCGCGACGTCGCCGGCAGAGGTCGAGGCGGGCTTCAGCCGTAGGCCGCACGGCCGCGTCGTCCTGGACGACAACGTGCAACCGTTCGGGCCGTCCGCGCCGCTGACGCGCCTCGACGTCGGCACGCTGAAAGTCGACGCGGCCATCGACCGCGCGTATTCGGACGCGGACCTGAAGGCGAAGGACGCCGTCCTCGGGCTCTTCGACCGGAATGTCCCGGTCTCCAAGATCCAGCGGGCGTTCAGCGTCGGCGCGTTCGGGATCGAGAAGGCGCGTCGGTTCGTGCCCACCCGGTGGTCGATCACCGCCGTCGACGACACGATCGGCAAGGCGTTGCGGGACCAGGTGAAGTCGTCGCCGCTGATCAACGAGATCCGAGTGTACGAGGCGGTCGGGTACGACGACCGATTCCTGGCGGTCATGATCCCGAGGCCGTGGCGGTACGAGCTGATCGAGGCGTGGTATCCGAACACCTTGTGGAACCCGCTCGGGCGCGAGATCGTGATGTTCGGGGACCACGAAGGGTTCGAGGGCCGCACGACGTACGCGAGCATCGGCGGCTGCTACTACGCTGCGCGCCTCGCCGTCGGGGAGGCGTTGGTCCGGGAACGCCGACAGGCCGCGACGGTCATCTTGCGCGAGACGCACCCGGGGTACATCATGCCGGTCGGCGTCTGGAACGTCCGGGAGCACGTGCGGGAGGCCCTGCGGCGCCGCCCCGCCGTATTCGAGACGATGGCCGCGACCCTGTCCCATCTTCGGACGCGGCTGGACATCCCGATGGAGCGATACGTCCGCGTCAGCGAGGTCCTCAAGCACGTCCTGTACCAGCGGACGTTCGACGACTTCGTCCTCTGGGATGCGGGCCGCCTCGCGCTCCCGGCGTCGCAGGCTTAAGGCGCGCGGGGCGCTTCCGGGTGGTCGTGCCCGCATCCGCGGAATCCCCGGACGAGCCGGTCCCTGCCGTCAGCGCGATCGTTTTCCGGGGCGATGAGGTCCTCCTCGTGAAGCGGGCATCCGAACCGAACAAGGGGCGGTGGAGCATCCCGGGGGGCGTCCTCGAAGTCGGAGAGACGATCGAGGAGGCGGCGATTCGAGAGACGCGCGAGGAGACGAACGTCGTCGTGCGCCCGCGGGAGGTGTTCGGCGTGAGCGATTACATCGAGAGGGACGGGTCAGCCGTCCGATGGCATTACGTCCTGATCGACCTCCTCTGTGACTACGTCAGCGGAGATCCGTTCCCGGCGACGGACACCGAGAACGCCCGCTTCATCCCGCTCCGAGAACTCGGGGAGTACGAACTCGCGCCCGCCGCACTCGAGGTCGTCCAGGAGGCCGCAAAGGACCGCGGGAGCGCAGCGCTTTCGGGCCCGCGCTGATCTGCGAAGCCTCTTGTGGGCTCGGATGCATTCGCGTCCCGTGGCGGTTCCATCCGGCATCGCCCGCAAGATCCGGACGATCCTCGACGTGCAGGACGTCCCGATCGCTCCACCCGCACGACGCGGAGGCCGCAGCTGGCTGCTGCATCCCCGCCGGCTCGAGGTCCTGCTCGCGTCGGCCGCGTATCCGGGCCTGCACGAGCGATCCGCGTCCCGGCTCCTGCTCCTGCCGCTCCCGTCGCTCCGATACCATGTGGAGCAGCTTGTGGCCCAAGGATTCCTCGAACGTCGTCGATACGCCGGTCGCACGTCCCTCTTCGCGTCCGGGATGTATCCTCGGGCATCCGAGTGCTTCCTCGTCGCGTGGGAGGACCGCATCGATCGGGCGATCCTCGTCGCACTCGCGCGAACGCCGAAGGCAGCGGCCGACGCGATTGCGAAGGCGGCCCGCATCTCCACCCCGGGGGCCGTGGCAGGGCTCCGGCGACTCGCCGCGATTGGCGCCGTCCGGCTCTCTCGGGACCGCGTGCCTCGCGCATCCCTGACCGCAGGGTGGCGTGCGTTCGAACGAGACTGCCACGTGCGGACCGGCGCGCGCCTCGATCGCTTCGTCGCCCTGTTGCAGCGCGACGACCTGCACCCGGTCGTCGAGCCTCTGGACCGGAGCCGCGTGCGCATCACGGTCGACGGGCCACGCTCCCGGATCCGTTTCGTGCTGCCGCTCGATCCGATCGCTCGAGGGTAAGGCTTCCCAGAACTCCGTCGATATGTTTATCGGGCCTCCACTCCGTGCGCTATCGTGGCCGCCCCTACCCCTGCGCCCGCCGGCCCGCCGGTGCCGTATTGGCCGTCCGTCGTCGTGAAGCCGGACACGCTCCGGGGCGTGCAGACGTACTACGTTTGCCTGATCCTCGACATCATCTTCGGCGTGTTCGCGCTGACCGTCGGTACCGCGGCGATCCTGCTGACGACGTCCGATCAGGCGTCTGCCTTCGCTGCGGCGTCGATCATCGGTTCCGCGGCGTGCGGCCTCGTCATTGTCTTCGTGATTAACTTCATCGTCGCGCTCATGTCCGTCCTCCGCATGCACCACGGGGCGAACGAATACGGCCCCGACCACGCCCGAGACGCGAGCCGCGGCGTCCTCTTCAAGTGGATCGGCACGACGCTTTCCACGATCGCCACGATCCTCGTTGTGTCCCTGCTCATCACGGGCAGCTCGTTCCTACTCGGAGCGGGAACCGTGTCCGGGACCGTCTTCGTGCCGTTGCTCGTGACGGTCTTCTGGACCGCCGGCGTCGGCTCGAAGGCCCAGATGTACCGCTTCATGGTCCGATCCCTCCAGCCTCCGGAGACCCGTCGGTGGGCCGACGCCGCGAGCGTCCTCATCCCGACCCTCGGCGTCATCGGGATCGCCGCGGTCGGATTCCTGACCGTCCGTCTGCTCGACCTCGCAGCGAACCCGTCCACCGTCTCCTCGGAGGAAGCCCTCCGGATGTCGACGCTGCTCATCGGCGGCGTGTTCCTTCCGCCGGGCCTCGCCCTCGTCGGGTACGTGATCTTCCTCTCCATCTATGCGAAGACACGGGCCCGGCTCGATGCCGGGCTCGCACAGCTGTACCGGGCGGTGCCCCCGCCGCTCGCTTGGGCGTGGCCACCCGCCCCTGCGCCCGCGCCATCTCCCGCTCCTTCGAACCCGTCGGCCGTAGCGGCGCCGCCGCCTGCCGTCGCGTCGGGGAATTGCGCGACGTGCGGGGTCGCGGTGCCCGCCGAGGCGATGTTCTGCATGAACTGCGGGACCCGAGTGCGAGGGTGACGCCCGGGTAACCGGAACCCACATGTGCCGGGAAACGCTCCCATGCGCGTGGCGGCGACTTCGCAACTTCGGATCTATACGATCAAGGAAGGCAAGATGGAGGAGTGGCTTGACGGCTGGACGCGCGGCGTGCTCCCGCTCCGCCGCAAATTCGGATTCCGCGTCGATGGCGCATGGGTCGTCCGAGGGGAGAACCGGTTCGTCTGGGTCCTCACCTACGACGGCGGCGGGGGCTTCGAGACGCGCGACGCCGACTACTACGCATCCCCGGAGCGCAAGGCCCTGAGCCCCGACCCCGCGCCACTCATCGAGAAGGCGGAGACGTGCTTCGTGACCTCCGCCCTTTCCCGCTGACGACGCCCGGTCGAGGCGTATCGGTTCATCGATCCCTTGCACGGTCGGCGGGAGGCCGCAACTCCGACGTCTTCCGGGACCTCTATCTCGAGTCCCCGAGCGCGCCGAGCGCCCGCAACGTGATCCACTTGCTCGGCGCATGGAGTCGTTCGAGAGCGAATCGGCGAACGCCTTCCTCTCGGTGATAGTTCGCCCCCCGCGCGAGGTCCGGGTGGACGGCCTCCAGGGTCCACCTCCCGTCCGGTCGCATCTTCTGCCTGAGCAGCGACCGCGCGGGCTCGTTCCGCGGATCGTCGCCGTATCCGAGGCGGGCGAGCGTCTCGAGGCCGACGAGGGCGTCGTAGTAGTAGTGGACTGGGTAGTGCAGGCGTTCCCACGACATGTAACGTTGGCGGCCTTCGCGGAGGAGCGTTCGCTCGAGGTAGAATTCAGCCCCCCGTTCAACCGCGTGTTTCCATCTGCGGGTCCAACGCCGACGCCCGATCACGGCGTACGCGGCCAGCGCCTCCCAGCAGTCGAGCGTCCCGTTCGGACGGCCGAAACAGTCCCACCCGCCGTCGTCGAGCTGCTGGTCGGCGAGCCAGTCGAGGGACGCCCTCACCCGGCGATCCTCCGTGAGGCCGAAGAGGATCATCATCCGCGCCGTGTTGCCGACGAAGCAGAAGTGGGGCTCGCCTCCGAGTCGGCAGAACGGCCCCTCGGACCCGCCGTAGTCCTGCAGCATGAGGTCCACCGCACGGCGGACTTTCGGGTGGCGGGCGGTGAGGCCGAGTTCGGCGAGGGCGAGCAGTCGCCAGTTCGTCGCCACATACTTCGGCCGGTACAGGCTCTCCCGGGTCTTCCAGAAGCCGCGCGGATCCTGTTCGGCGAGGATCTCCGCAGCCCATCCGCGCGTTGGGATCTGTCGGCGCGCGACGCGGGCCTGCGCCGATTCCGGCGATCGGCCCTCGACCTCCACTAGATAGCGGTACCACGCCGCCGGTTGCGCGGAGTCCGCAAGCCAAGCATCCCGCTCGCGACGGGGCACAGCGAACGGCATCGATTCGTTCCTCATTAAGCCGAGGCCTGAGCTGGTCGGCCCTCAAGATTTGCCAAATCGTTTCGTGGCCCTCGCGTGGGCGCGCGCCGCTTCGAGCTCCCGATTCCGCGGCTCCGAACCGGTCACCAGGGAGTCCAACAAGTTCCGGACGGCCGCCGCGACGTCAACGACGGCACGATTGAACGCATCATCGTTGGCGCGCGAAGGCTTACTGAATCCCGATACCTTCCGGACGAACTGGAGCGAGGCTTCTCGGATCTCCGCGTCGGTCGCGGCAGGGTCGAAGTTGAACAAGGTCTTGATGTTCCGGCACATGTCGTTCTCACCCCGAGGAGGCGGTAAACCCCGAACCGATCCTATCCGGAAAATGTTTCGCGCACGAGCCCCGACGCGCCCCGTGGGCTGCCTCCAGCCGACGGGATAGAACCTCCCGATCTCCGCGAAACGCTTCACGTCCGGAACCCAGATATGGAGGCTTGCCAATGTGGGAGCGGTGGTGGGTGAGGGATGAATACCGAAGGTGAGAGCCGCACCGTCCGCGGATTGATCAACGCGGTTAACGATCGTGACTGGGATCGAATTCGTGACAGTTATCGGGCGGACATCATCATGGAGCATCCCGCGTACCCGGAACCAGTCGTCGGATCCCGCCAGGTTCTCGAATATCTGAAGAAACTGATCGGGGACTTCCCGGACCTCCATGTTGAGATCGCCAACATGTTCGGCGATCGCGGATGGGTCTGTGTGGAATCCGACATCACGAGTACATTCCGAGGGGCGCCGTTGCAGTACCCGGAGTGCGTCGTCCTCCGGGTCGAGGACGGTCAAATCGCGCGCGAACGACACTACGTCGACCTCCTGGTGTTCCAGAGGGGATCGAGTCCGACACCGACCCGGTGAGGCTCGCACATCGGCGTGTGGATGGAAACGGTTAACCAAACCGTTAAATATCCGGCTCGCATATCACTTAACCAGATGGTTAACCGACTAGCGGTCGAAACGGACCTGGACGCGATCTTCGCGGCCCTGGCCCATCCGATTCGGCGGGCCATCCTCGAGCAGATCTCCGGCGACGAAGCCACCGTGGGTGAGCTCGCGGAACCGCACAAGGTGAGCTTGCCTGCGATCTCGAAGCACCTGCGCGTCCTCGAGGAGGCGGGGCTGATCCGGATCGAACCGGAGGGGCGCGTACACCGCGTCCAGATCGATGCGGCTCCGCTGAGCGCGGCGTTCGGCTGGCTCACCCGGTACCGCGTGCTCTGGGAAGACCGGTTCGATCGGTTGGCCGAGCACCTCGAGCGAAGGCCGAGGAAGTCGAGTTCCCGAAAAGTCAGGAGGAAGACGTGATGCCAACACAGACGAAGAAACCAGCGAAGGGACAGGCGAAGGAGAACGAGCTCGTGGTCACGCGGACGTTCGATGCGCCGCGCGACCGCGTGTGGAAGGCGTGGACGGAGCCGGAGGAGGTCAAACGGTGGTGGGGCCCGAAAGGGTTCACGGCCCCGTTCTCCAAGATCGACCTCCGGGTCGGGGGAAAATACCTTTACTGCATGCGTTCGCCGGACGGCAAGGACTACTGGGGCACGGGCGTGTACCGCGAGGTCGTCCCCAAGACGAAGATCGTCGCCACGGACAGCTTTGCGGATGCGAACGGCAACGTCGTCCCAGCGTCTCACTACGGCTTCACCGCGGACTTCCCGCTCGAGTTGCTCGTGACGATCACACTCGAGGATGTCGGCGGAAAGACAAAGATGACGCTACGGCACTCCGGCTTCCCCGCCGGACCGGACCGAGAGGGCGCGGAGCAGGGCTGGACCGAGTCGTTCGAGAAGCTTGCGGCCTCGATCTCGGAAGGGTCCTCCGGGACGAAGTTCGTCACGGACCGGGGGAAGCGGCAGGTCGTGATGTCTCGCGTGTTCAACGCCCCGCGGGAGCGCGTCTTCCGGACCTACACGGACCCGAAGCTCATCCCTCGGTGGTGGGGCCCGCGGAGGCAGACGGCGACCGTCGAGACGATGGACGTGCGCAAGGGCGGCCGGTGGAGGTACGTCTCCCGGGACCCGGACGGAACCGAGTACGGGTTCAGGGGGGAGTACCGTGAGGTCGTCCCACCCGAGCGCCTCGTGTCCACGTTCGAGTTCGAGGGGATGCCGGGCCACGTCCTCCTGGACACGGCGACGTTCGAGGATCTCGGCCCGAGGACGCGGGTGACGATCACGTCCCAGTTCGACTCCGTCGAGGACCTCGAGGGGATGGTCGGGTCTGGGATGGAGGGCGGGGCACGCGAGACGTGGGATCGCCTCGAGGAGCTCCTCGCGAAGACGTGAACGGAGGACTGGGTGGACCCGCCGCCGGCTGGCCCGGCGGCGGCTCAATAGCCCTTCGTGTCGACGACGCAGAAGAGATTGCCTTCCGGGTCCTCGAGGACCACGAAATCCTCGCCGGGATCTCGGGGTCGGTAGCGGGTCGCGCCGAGACGGAGCAAGCGTTCGACCTCTCCCTCTTGGTCGTCCGTGTAGAGGTCGAGATGCAACACGTTCCGTTCGGGGGGCATCCCGTCGATCGATACGTTCGGTCCTTTCCCGGTCGGGTCCTTCAAGATGACGAACGGATCCTCGGGGTCGGGCGGTCGGCCGGGGCGGTACCCGAGGGCCTCCTGCCAGAAGGCCATCATTCGGTCGAAGTCTCTGACGTCGATGACGATCGACCCGATCCGCACGTTGCCCTTCTCCATGAGCCCATGACCCGAGGTTCGGGCGATAAACTTTGCTCTTGTGCTCTCCCCTGAGACCGGCCTGCGCTTCATCCTCGACGGAACGTGAGGGAGGCGGAGTTGATACAGTACCTCAACCCGGTCGGCCGGGGTCCGTCGTCGAACACGTGCCCTAGGTGGGAACCGCAGTTGGCGCATTCGACCTCCGTCCGCCGCATGAACAGACTCCGATCTTCCTTCTGCCGTACGCTTTCCTTGTCGACCGGCGCCCAGAAGCTCGGCCAGCCCGTTCCGGAGTCGTACTTCGTCCCTGCGGTGAAAAGCTCCTTCCCGCAGACGACGCATGCGTAGACGCCGGGCTCGTGGTTGTTCCAATATTCCCCGGTAAAGGGTCTCTCGGTCCCCGCGTTGATGCAAACTTCGTACTGCAATGGCGTGAGCTTTTGCCGCAGCTTCGCCTTGTCTAGCGTCTCCACGAGGACGAACTCAGCCTCCGCTCCGTTTTAAGCTTTCGTTTGAGCAGATAGGTTCGGACCTGCGGAATCCGATCGGTCCGGATTCGGTGCGCGAAGCCATAAGCCGGTCCGTGTTATCGTGGCGTCGGAGGCGGTGGTCATCCTTTCGAGGCCCGAGCTACCGGGCCGATTCGTGGCGGCCCTTCGCGACCTCCGGGCCGAGCCACATGCCGTGGCCACGGAGGCAGTCGCCTCGCAGACTCTGCGCTCCATCGTCGAGGCGCACCATGCGAATCGAATCGTCGTCGCGAACATCCCGGCGGCGCTTCGCTCCGTCGTGGCCGACGGCCTTCGAGGATTGGCCGTTCGCTTCCTCGACGAGGTCCCCGCGGAAGAGGTCGTGAGGACGTGCGCGGACGCGGACGTCGGCGTGACGTGGGCCGAGTTCGCGGTCGCGGACGATGGCGCGGTCGTCGAGGTCGCCCACGACGATTCGGCGCGGCTTGCCGCCTCCTTGCCGATCGTGCACATCGTCCTCATCCCGAGCGAGCGGTTGGTCCAGGGCGTCGGCGAAGGGATGGCGGCGGCCGGTGAGATTCTCCGTTCGAGCGCGCCGGGCCACCGACCCACGATCACGTTCATCTCGGGCCCGAGCCGGACCGGGGACATCGAGCTTCGCCTCCTGTACGGGGTCCACGGCCCGCATTCGCTCCACGTCATGATGCTCGACTGGTACCCCGGGAGGTAGGAAGCTGCGGAAGGCGCGTCAGCGGCTCGCGGCGGAAGTCCGTCGGTCGATCGAACAGCCCGAGAGGATCGGAAAACTCTGGGAGGCGATGGAGCGAGGTCGAGCGAACCGGGCCGCGACGATCCAGCAGGCCGGGCTCGACCTCCCGGCGTTTCGGGATCGCGTTCGATCGATCAAGGAGACGGCGGCCCACGATCCTTCGATCGCGGACGCCTTCGCCGATGCGGTCCGGGCGAACGGAGGACGCGTCTTCCTAGCGGCGACGGGCCGCGACGCGGTTCGGTACGTGCTTGACGTCTGCAGGGCCAACGCGGCGGACCTCCTCGTGAAGTCGAAGTCCCTCACGTCCGAGGAGATCGAGATGAACCAAGGCCTCGCGGCGGAGGGGATCCGCGCGATCGAGACGGACTTGGGTGAGCTGTTGTGCCAAGTGGCCGGGGAGAAGCCCTCCCACCTCGTCTTCCCGGCGATCCACATGACCTCGGACCGGATCGCCCGGATGCTCACGCAGGCCTACGGGGAGGCGATCGCCGCCGAACCGTCGAGCATCTTGTCCGCGGTCCGCGCGCGGCTCCGGCCGCTGTTCCTCGCGGCGAAGGTCGGCGTGACCGGAGCGAACATCGGCGTCGCGGAAACGGGATCCATCGTCGTCGAGACGAACGAGGGCAACGGCCGCCTCGTGACGAGCGTGCCCCGGGTTCACATCGCCCTCATCGGCCTCGAGAAGATCGTCCGCCGGTGGGAGGACGCCGCCGACCTCGTGCGCGGCCATGCGATCAGCGCGACCGGGCAACGCATGACGGTGTACGTATCGCTCATCTCCCAACGACAGGCGGTGACCGGAGACCCGATGGGAAGGGAATTCCATGTGATCATCCTGGACAACGGCCGCACGAAGATGCGGTCCGATCCCGCGTTCCAGGAGGCGCTCAACTGCATCCGCTGTGGCGCGTGCATGAACGTCTGCCCGACGTACGGAGTCACGGGCGGCCACGTCTTCGGCCACATCTATCCGGGACCGATCGGCATCCCATGGACCGCGAACGTCCACGGCCTCGAAGAGGCCGGGTTCGCACACCTCTGCGTCTCGTGCGGCCTGTGCCACGAAATCTGTCCGGTCGACATCGACATCCCGTGGATGATCGCAAAGGTGAAAGAACAAGACGTCGAAGCCCACGGCCAGCCGACCTCGGAGCGGTTCTTCATGGCCTCCGAGGCGTTCGCGAAAGTCGCGTGCCTCGCGGCGCCGCTCGCGAACGGCCTCCTCCGGGATGGTCCCGTGCGGACCCTCATGGAGTGGACCCTCGGCGTGGATCGGCGACGCACCCTGCCGTCCTTCGCGCGTCGGCCGTTGAGGGCTCGCTTCCGGGAGCGACCCGCTCGCGCGGGATCGGTCGGCAAAGTCGCATTCTTCCCCGACCTGTACGCGGAGTTCAATAACCCGGACTTGGGACTGCGGGCGATCGAACTCCTCGAACGCCTCGGGTACACGGTCGTCATCCCGGACGTGCGGTGGGGCGGGATGCCCTACGTCTCCTACGGCCGGCTCGGTAGGGCGTCGAAGGTCGCCGCGGAAAACCTGCGAGTCCTCGGTCCGCTCGTCGACGAGGGGTATGTCGTCGTCTCGACGGAGCCCACCGCGATTTACATGCTCCAAAAGGTATATCCGAAGCTCCTCGAAGGGGACGTCGCGGCGAAGGTCTCGGCGCGGTCCCGTGGGTTCTTCGAATTCGTCCAGGGGCGTCTCGGAGACTTGCCGCTGAGGCCGACCCGGGATGCGGCAGGGCTCGTCGGATTCCACATACCGTGCCACGACCGTGCGCTGTCCTCAGGCGCGCCCGCGATCCGGTTCCTCGAACGCGCGTCGTACCGCGTGCGGGTTGTGGAGACGGGCACGTGCTGCGGCATCGCGGGGACGTTCGGCATGAAACACGGGTGGCTCGGCTATGAGCTGTCGATGGCGGTCGGAGAGAAGCTGTTCGATCAGTTCCGGGGGAGCGGCTGCGATCTCATCGCCACCGAGAGCAGCGTGTGCTCCCTCCAGTTGCACGACGGCCTGAGAGTCGATGTCCTGCATCCCCTCGACATGGTCGCGGTGGAGCCCAGCCGCTAGGCCGTCGCCTCCGTGTCCACGGCCGGTCACGTCGACATGGTGCCGCGGTAAGCCTGGCACTCCGTACAGTACCACTGCCCGAGTTCGTCGACCCAGTGCAGGGGCCTGCCGCAGCCAGGACAAGCGAAGGAGACCCACGGGGGCCGTCCGCCCGGGGCCCACGACGGCGGCCCGGCGGCGACGTAGATGACGATGGCGACGACCAAGGCCGCTATTCCGAGGACGAGCAAAAGCGGAGCGACGAGACCGGGGCTTTGGCCGCTAAGGAGACGGGTCACCGTGTAGAAGCCGCCCACGTAAAGGGCCATGAACCCAACCAGGCTGATTAGGACTCCATCTCCACGGGCGACCATGGACAAGCCCCGCCGCCGAACACGCCTCGAGATTATCAACCGTGTGTGTTCGAAGGAGGGATTTCACAAAGGGGCGGCCCGCCTCGTCCCTGGCTCGACCAAGCCGCGAGATATCTCCCGACCCACAGACGCGTCGCTGATTCGCTCGGCCTCTCAGGCCAGCTCGACGTACTTCCCGGGATTCATGATTCCCTTCGGATCGAACAACCGCTTGATCTCTTTCATGAGCCGGAGGCCTTCCTGGCCTCCATGGGCCTCCATCTGCTCTCGCATGAGCGATGCCTTCTGAACTCCGATCCCGTGTTCCCCGGTCACCGTGCCTCCGACTCGAATCGCGTATCGACAGAGCTCCTCAAGTGCCGCCGTTGCCGCGCGTTGACTCGCGGGATTCGCGCGGTCGAACAGGATCGTCGGATGGACGTTCCCGTCCCCGGCGTGGCCGAGCGTCGGGATGCGAAGGCCGAGCCGACGGGCGGTCTCCTTCACGAGACCGAGGTATTCGGCCAAGCGCTCGATCGGGACCGTGACATCTTCGATTTGCACGCCGGACGCGAGTTCCTTGACGGCCAGATACGCGCGGCTCCGTGCGGAATAGAGGCGGCCCGCCTGCTCTTCGTCCGCGGCGCGGGTGAAGCCTCGCGCCCCGTGTGTCCGGAAGACCTCCTCCGCCGACGGGACGAGAGGCGCTTCCAGATCCACCAGGAGTGTGGCTTCCGCCTCCTCGAGGTCCATGCGGAACGCGGCGTTCACGGCCCTCACGGTCTCCAAGTCCATGAACTCCATGAGGTTCGCCGAGATTCGCCTCCGGCGGAGCTCTTGGATCGCACGGCCCGCGGACGGCCAATCGCCGAATGTGACGAGCATGCGGACGATCGGGACCGTGGGAAGGGGCAGGATCTTCAGGTAGGCCTCCGTCACGATTCCCAATGTCCCCTCGCTGCCGATCATCAGGTGGACAAGGTCGTACCCTGCTCGGTTCTTCGCGAGAGGCTCGCCGAACATGGCCGTGCGGCCGTTCGCCAACACGACGCGGAGGGCGAGCACCCAGTCCCGCATCGTCCCATACCGGACGCACCGCATGCCTCCGGACCCCTCGGCAATCGCCCCGCCGGCCGTGCAGACGAAGCTGCTCGCGGGATCGGGCGGAAAGAAGAAGCCGTCCTTCCGGAGCGCGTCGTTGAGGTCGTCGAGGACGACCCCGGCCTGGACGTGGACGTACCAGTTCACCGGATCGACCTTGAGGATCCGGTTCAACCGGGTCACGTCGAGCACGATTCCTCCTTTCAGGACGACGGCCCCCGTGAGGCTCGTCCCCGCCCCGCGTGCCACGATCGGAATGCCTCGGCGGGACGCCACCTTGACGATCCGCACGATTTCGTCTTCCGTCCCGGGACGGACGACGGCGCTCGGGACGGCTTCGAAGTCGGCCATGTCCCTTTGGTAGGCACCGAGGGCGGCCTCATCGGTCACGATGTGTTCCGTACCGACAATCGTCGACAACTCCTCGGCCAAACCTTTTCGGGCAGTTCGCGCGGGCATCGAACGCGAATGGCCTTGAAGTCGTGAAAAGCCTTGGTGTACGCTTGGCCCCGGTAGGACTCAGGCGGGCCCGCAGGCTCCATCGGTCGTCGTAGGGGCCTTGGCGGCACTCGCGCGGGACCGATAGGTTGAAAAATGCCCATGCCATGCCGGCGCACGGGAGGAGGTCGAACGGCCTCGAAGGGCGTTTGTCGCCCGGCTTGTGAACTCCGAGTGTCGGTCGCTTGCGCTCCCGCACCGTGAATCGGGGTTGGTTCTGTGGTCGAAACGGAAGTCCTCGAGGAGGGGCAGGAGACGATGCCCGGTACGGAAACCGTCCAGATCGGCGTGAGTCGACCGCCGCTCCCTGTGACGGACCTCCCGACGCCGGAGGAAGCGTTCAACATCAAGGGTCCGATCACGCCGGGGAAAGTCATCCGATACATCATCGGTCCGAGCCTGATCGCGCTCGGGGTGTCGATCGGCAGCGGGGAATGGCTGATCGGCCCGTTTAACGTCGGGACGAAGGGGTTCGTCGGGATTCTCTGGGTCGTCCTCGTATCCGCCCTCCTGCAAGTCTTCTACAACGTCGAACTCGCGCGGTTCACGATCGCAACCGGGGAGTCGCCCGCCATCGCGTTCGGCCGTGTCCCGCCCGGCTTTTGGTTATGGATCCCATTGGCGGTGTTCCTCTACTGGCTGGCGTTCATCTGGGGCGGATGGGCCTCGGGTGCGGGCCAGAGCCTGTTCGTCCTGATTTACAACCGCTTGCCGGCGTCCTCGGAAGCGATCGTATCGAGATCGCTCGGTGCCGGCCTCCTGTTCCTCATTATGGGAATCGTACTGTTCGGTAAGAAAATCTCGCGCACGATGGAAATCGCGAACTGGATCATGGTCGCGTTCATCTTGTTCTCCGTCGTCAGCCTCGTCGTGCTCCTTGTCCCCGCGGAGTTCTCGGCGAGTGCGTTCGCCGCGATGGTGACGCCGGCCGCTCCTCCCTCCGGAACGACGGCCACGGACCTCGGCGCCCTCGCCGGGTTCACTGCCACCGCGAGCGGGGTGAACTACTTCATCATCAGCTATTATCGAGACAAAGGGTACGGCATGGGGCACCGGGTCGGCTACATCGCCGCGCTCGTCGGAGGCAAGCAGGAGAAGCTGCTCGCCTCAGGGTTGACGTTCCCGGCCGATGCGAAGAACACGGCAATCTGGAAGCGCTGGTTCAAGTATCTCCTGATTGACCAGTGGGGCGTATTCTTCACGGGTGCAATCGTCGGCATGATGATGCCCGTGATCCTCGTCGGATACCTGAGCCAGCAATCGGGCGTTGCGCCGACCAGAGCAGGAATGCCCGTGTACGCCGGGAGTCAGATCACCGCCCTCTACGGGCCGTTCTTGGGGAATTGGGCCTATATCGTCGGCTTCTTCATCCTCTTCAGCACGCAGATGGTCGTCTTCGAGGCCTTGGTTCGGCAGTTCGTCGACGGCGCCCACGCGATGAGTCCGAAGTTCCGGAAGTTCACGCGGGAGGACCCGCGCCGGTTCTACTATCCCTTCATGCTCGGACTCGCCACCCTCATTTCAATCATCGTCATCTTCGGGGCGAACCCGCTCGATTTGGTGAACCAGTCTGCGAACTTTTCGAACCTGGCCTCCCTGATCGTCCCGTTCGCGGTGATTTACCTCAACCGTAGGCTGCCGGCGCCAGCGCGGATGAAGTGGTGGTCGTACGTGGTCCTCATCCTGAACGTGATCTTCTTCGGGTTCTTCTTCATCAACTTCGCCTTCGAGAGGATCACGGGGAGCGCGCTGGTCAAGTTCTGAGGACCTGATTGTCGACGGGAAGGCGTACGCGCCCTTCCCCCGGAGCCCTACGAGTCCGCAACAGGGCCCGGCCGAACGGAGTGTCCATGTAGGCCGAGTCCGCTTGTTCGGAACACGCGGAGGATAGCGGATGAGCGCCGGCAAGTCCAATGGTCGAAGTCGGGGATGGGGCCTGAACGTCGAGCTCCTCGCGACGAACGCGACGAACTCAGTCCTTCGCTCCTTGCGACGCGATGCCTTAGAGATCCTCCGACACGCCCTCGATGACGTCGATCCGGAACAGGCCGTCGCCACCGTGATTGAGCGGCGCGGCGATTACTTGTACGTCCTTGGTAAACAGGTCCCCATCGTCGCGAGACCAATTTATGTGTTAGCGATCGGAAAAGCGTCAACCCGGATGGCAAAGGGCGTCCTCCGCGTCCTCCGACCCGAGTCGGGCCTCCTCGTTGCAGAGAAGGCCCCGTCTCCCGCTTTGGAAGGCTTCCAAACCGTCCTCGCGTCCCACCCTCTGCCCGACGAAGGGAGCTTGAGGGCGGGCGAGGCCGCCCTGCGGATCGCAGACGGACTTCGGCCCGGCGATGTACTCATCGTCCTTCTGTCAGGTGGGGCGAGCGCGATGTTCGAAGCATCTCGTGTGCCGCTGGGCGACCTCCGCGACGCAAATACTCAGATGCTGCGGAGCGGCTTGGACGTTCGGGACCTGAACGAGGTGCGAAAAGGTCTCTCCGATGTCAAGGGTGGACGGCTCGCCGAGCGGGCGGCGGGTCGTGGCGCCACCGTTGTCGGGTTGATCCTCTCCGATATCGTCGGGAGTCCAATCGAGGATATCGGGTCCGGGCCCACGGCCCCCGGTTCGTCCCGTGGCGAACGGGCGAAGGAGATCCTCGTTCGGCACGGGCTATGGGATCGGATGCCCGTCTCCGTGCGGCACAGCCTAGCCGAGGCGGCGAGCGCGACGAGACCCCGACTGTCGGCGCCGACGGCTGTTCACAATTTCATCGTCGCAGACAACGTGCGCGCGTGTGAAGCCGCACGACGGGAAGCGGAGCGCCGCGGGTATGCCGCGCACATCTTGACGACGTCGTTGGAGGGCGAGGCTCGCCAGGTGGGCCCCGTCCTGGCCGCCGATGCGATTCGGTGGAAGCCACGCGCTCGACGGATAGCAGTCGTCGCCGGGGGCGAGACGACCGTCACGGTCCGTGGCAGGGGCCTGGGTGGGCGCAACCAAGAGCTCGCTCTCGCGGCCGCCCGAATTCTGGAGGGCCGGTCTGCCGTCCTCCTCTCCTGCGGGACCGACGGGGCCGACGGGAACACGGACGCGGCCGGCGCGATCGCGGATGGCGAGACGATGTCGAGAGCGCGGTCCCTGCGGCTCGATCCGAAAAAGTTCCTCGAGGCGAACGACTCATTCGCATTCTTCCAGGCTCTCGGGGACCTGATCGTCACGGGTCCGACCGGAACGAACGTCGCGGACATCCAGATCGTCCTCGAGGACCGATCACGCCCACTTCCTGGCGGTCAATCGAGATAGTCGTACGCAATCAGGGTCAGAAATACGACGAAGTCGGCGCCGAGCGCGACCTTCTCGAAGATCTCGCGCGCCTCGTCGAACCGTCCCTTCTGGAAGGCTTCAGAGCCGATCGCGTCCCGGATTTTCGCGAGTTCTTCGTCCTCGAACTTCCGCACAAGGGCGGGCGTGATAATCGCTCCCTCCTTCAATGGGACCCGATCCCGGATCCACTGCCACACCTGGGACCGAGCGATCTCCGCCGTCGCGGTGTCCTCCATCAGGTTGAAGATTGCCGCGGCTCCATTCCCGCGGAGCCACGACTCGACGTACTGGAGCCCGACGCTCACATCATTCCGGAGGCCCGCCTCCGTGATCGTGCCGCCGGGAACGCGCACGTCGAGGAGATCCTTCGCCGTGACGGACACCTCCTCCCGCAGGCGCGACACCTGGTTCGGCTTCGTGCCGAGGACGCCGTCGAACACCTCCGTCGCGACCGGCACGAGGTCGGGATGGGCGACCCACGTGCCGTCGAACCCGTCGTTCGCCTCGCGGACCTTGTCCTCTCGCACCTTCGCGATCGCGACCTCGTTGACCTTCGAATCCTTGCGGCTCGGGATGAACGCCGCCATGCCGCCGATCGCATGGGCGCCGCGCCGATGGCACGTCCGCACGAGGAGTTCCGTGTAGGCGCGCATGAAGGGCACGGTCATCGCGACTTGTACACGGTCCGGGAGGACGAACTCCTTTCGGTCTCGGAACTTCTTGATGATGGAGAACATGTAGTCCCAGCGGCCCGCGTTCAGGCCGACGGTGTGCTCTCGGAGTTCGTACAGAATCTCGTCCATCTCGAAGGCGGCGGGAATCGTCTCGATCAGAACTGTGGCCTTGATCGTCCCGCGAGGCAGCCCCAACGCCTCCTCGGATCGGAGGAAGACGTCGTTCCATAGGCGGGCTTCGAGGTGGCTCTCGAGCTTCGCCAAGTAGAAATAAGGCCCCGTGCCCCGCGCGACTAGTTCCTTCGCGTTATGGAATATGTACAGGCCGAAGTCAGCCAGGCTGGCGCACACCGGGTGGCCATCGACGATCACGTGCTTCTCCTCGAGGTGCCACCCTCGCGGCCGCACGAGGAGGGTCGCGATGCGGTCCTTCAGCCGATATGTGCGGCCGTCCGGCGCGTCGTAGGCAATCGTCCGACGGACCGCGTCCACGAGGTTCACGTGGCCCGTGGCCACGTTTGCCCACGTGGGTGAGAGGGAGTCTTCGAAGTCCGCCATGAAAACCTTCGCGCCGGAGTTCAGCGCGTTGATCATCATCTTCCGTTCGACCGGACCGGTGATCTCGACCCGCCGGTCCTGCAGGTCCTCCGGGATCGATGCGACACGCCAATCGCCCTTCCGGACCGACACGGTCCCCGGGAGGAAGTCGAGGGTGCCTCCGCGGCGCAAATCCTCCCACCGCTTCACACGTTCCTCGAGGAGGCGCCTTCGGGTCGGGTTGAAGGTCCTGTGGAGGATCGCAAGGAACTCGAGTGCTTCTGGGGTGAGGATGTCCTGGACGCGCCCTTCGACCGGACCGCGAACGTCCACGCCGCCGGCTGTCGTCGCCTTGATCGAGCCTCCTTCCGGTTCGGGCCGCATCTATGCCGAGACTCGGCTATGTTCCTTTGTGTTGCCGTTACACAGATGCGTTCGGCCGTGTCCATGGAAGTGTGGGGAGAGGTCGATGAGGGTGAAAATGGCCGGCGCCTATGCTAGAACTTCGGTCGCCACGTTCACTCGCCTCCACCTGAGAGACTGAAGGGAGTCTTCTCACCAGAGCGAGGGTGGAGCCGTTGGTGTTACTAGCACCCGCAGCCCTGCTTGGTCGATGGTATGAGCTTCAGGCGCGGCTCTTCAGGGCTCGAATGTCCGTCAGCCCTTGGCCATCACCGTGGTTCGACGTGAACGTTGGGGCCCATTCAAGCGTCGCTGACAAAACAGTTAAGCGCACAACAGAAATCGGGTCCTCGAACCGTTCAGAAAAAAAGGAGGGGGTTGCTTGAGAAGGACGTTCTCTCTCGTCGCGTGCATCGGACTGATGGCGGTCTTGACGGTATCGAGCTCGGACGCGCGCGCCTCGTCGGGCACCACCGATGGTCCCGCCATCAGCCCCTCGTCAACGGGGCTCGGCATCTTGATCCTCGACGCCACCGTCCTCGGCGGCAATACCAGCGTCGAGGCGGAGCAAGCCCAGGACCTCGGCTTTGCGGTGACCGTTGTGGACGACGCGACGTGGAGTATCATGAGCGAAGACGACTTCGCCGCCTACGATGCGATCGTCCTCGGCGACCGCGTATGTGCAAGTTCGAGCCGCCTTGCCGCGGCCGAGGCCAACGTGGGCGTCTGGTCCGCCGCCGTCACCGGCAACGTCGTCCTCGTGGGCACCGACCCGGTGTTCCACATCCGCAATTATCCCTTCACACCTGCAGGCACCCAACTCACCCGGAACGCAATCCGGTACGCCGCGAGCCAAGCCGGTCACACCGGGCTCTACCTCTCGTTGAGTTGCTATTATGCGAACGCCCCCCCGCTCACGCCGGTGCCCGTGCTCGATGGGTTCGGCAACTTCGCCGTCGAGGGCCAAGGGAACTGTCCCAACACCGTGGAAATCGTGGATCCCACTAATCCCGTCTTTGACGGGTTGAGCAACGACAGCTTATCGAACTGGTCGTGCTCGGTCCACGAGGCGTTCGACGCCTGGCCGCTGGACTTCCAGGTCCTGGCCAGGGCGCCCGAGATCAATGACAGCCCGTACATCCTCGGCCGGGGGGCCGCCGCGCCGACGCCGTCCTGCGGGGGTCCGACGATCCCGCTTCCCGGGTCCGGGTTCTGGGTCGGGTTCCGCTGGAGCTTCTCGTACTTCGTCTCCCTCAACGACGGCCTCGTCGTCCGGGACGTCACGCTCGCCACGCGCTACATGGCCGTGCAGATGAGCATGCCGTACTACTACGTGCAGACGAGTGCCTTCGGCCTCACCCGTGGGGAGCTCAAGCCGGACAGCAACGACACGACCGCCCGCAGCCGGCTGGTCGGATTCGTGTCGACCGCGAACGACGAACACATCACCGTGAAGGCCACGTACGCTGTGGACCGCATCCCGCCCGGGTCTGATAGCTGCCTGATCATCGTGCAGACGTACGAGTTTCACAAGGAACTGGGCAATGGCGGCTGCGAGCCGACCAACTCGATACCGGCGCCACTGAAAAACCCTTCCTTGCCCTGCAATCTTTGGAAGTTCCAAGTGAGCTACGGGTTCGCCGGTGCCAACGGGGAGACGCTCACCTCGATCAACGTGCCCCTACGGATGCACTTCCGCGACGAGAACCGAATCGGCAACAACGCCTCCACGTACCAGGATAGGGACTCGTTCATCCCTCCGACGCCCATCGAGAAAAGCCAGTCGATTCTCGAAGAGTCGAGCTTCCGCGCGATCGTCCAAGGCGACAAGGGCACTTGGGACAACTATCACCAGACCTACCGAGCCAAAGTGACGGAACCGACGGGACTCCCCGTCGTAGGGCCCGGCTGCCCCGAGTGCATCCACATCCACTGGCGGTGGGGATACCCCGCAGGCTTCTTCAACGCCTCGTACGGCGGCCACTGCGAACTCTGGGCGTCCGACTGCACCGCTGGCGCCCCGATGATCCCCAAGGATTCCAACCAAGATGTGGAGTTCGCGGTCGTGCGCTACCATCCGGGCGAGGAAGATCCGCCGGACTTCCACCCCTTGATGAATCGCGAGACCTTGCGGAACCAAGACATGGTCTTCTGGTACTCTGCGACGGGCTACCACGACCACGACACGTTCTTCCAGCACGGCGGCTTCTTCTCCACTCTGAGCCGCTTCGCTGACTTGGCCTTGACAGGCTCCGCGTACCCCGGCCCGGTGACGGCCGGGGACGTGTTGACGTACACCTTCACCATCACAAACAACGGCCCGACTAAAGCCACCCGTGTCGTCCTCACAGACGTGTGGTCGGTCGGGGTGGCGTCCTTCGAGCCGACCGGGTCGAGTGACAGTTGCAAGGTCGCCCCTGGGGCGCCAGAGGTCGACTGCGACCTGGGCAGCATCCCGAGCGGGCAGTCGCGCACCATCACCGTCGTTCTCCACACGGCCGTCGCTGCACAAATCAGGAACGACGCATCCGTCGAGTCGCCCGGGGAAGTGGATCAGAACCCAAACAACAACCAAATCACCCTGTTGACCCAGATCGTGGCCCCCTGACGGGAGTGAGTGGCTTGGCGCAGGCTCGGGACGTAGCCAGTAGAGTCAGCTGCCGCGTCCGATAACATCTGATAACTATCCAGGAAGGTTTATTCCAAATCGCTCCGTGGGCGCGCGCCGTGGCGTCCCGTAAGCGCGGCCTGATCGCCGTCGGTCTCGTCCTGCTCCTCATCGGCGGCTACACGCTGTACAGCTACAACCCCGCCCACACGTACCAGTCCACGTTCAACGTCCTCCCGCTGAGGTACTTCAAAATCCTTGCGAACCTCCGTGATCAGACCCGGATCACTGGTACGTTCCAGGAGACGGCTGGACGAGCCGTGGCCTTCATGGTGATGAGCAGCGCCCAGTTCGCCGCCTTCCAGGCCGCGAACACGACGACGAATGTGTATTCCCTTCCCGAGGCGGCTACCGGCAACATGGATTTCACCTCCACGGTCCCCGACGCCTATTACCTGGTCTTCCGGCACGGGACCGGCCAATCGAACACGACCCAAACGGTCACCTTCCAGCGGACGTACACCTCCGTGGACGAAGTCGCCATCCTGTCGGGCATCGCCCTCCTCGTAATCGGGGCCGTCGAAATCTATTGGGGCTTCCGTCCGACCGGCGGCCGGGCGCCCTCGCCGCAAGCGGATCCGGGCGACGTCCCGCGGCCTCCGTGGCCCTGAGGGACCCTCGTGAGGCGCGCGAGGCGATCGAGCCGGCGTCCCGCCAGCCGTCGCGCGTCCCTTCGGCGGCATCTCCCCTTCCTCGCCTTCCTCGTGGCGTTCACCGGGTATTGCGCGTTCCTCCAGTTCTACCTCACGGACGCATTGAACCGCCTCTACCTGGTCCGCACCTTCTTCCAGGTCGCCATCGCCGCCGCAGTGATCGCGTCGATGCGGAACGTTATCGGTGGGAGGACCCTCGGGATGTTCGGCTCCGTCATCATCGCCCTCGCGTTCCTCGCGACGGGGCTCTTCCTGGGCCTCCTGATCCTCGGCTTGATCCTGGGCGTCGTCCTGCTCGTGCGCGGCGCGCTCATCCGGGAGCGCGTGCAAGAAGCCCACCGCGTCGCAATCCTCGTCACGATCGTGGGTGTCACGATCTCGTCGATTGCAATCATCGGTCTCGAATGGCAACAGCACGACCTGTTCTTCGCCGTCCTCTTCCCGGTGCTCATCAGCGCGTGGTTCGCGGAACGGTACGTGGAGCGCGTCACCCGCGTCGGTTGGGACGAGCCGACGAAGGCCCTGATCTGGACGGTCATCGGGATTGCCCTGTCGTTCTTCGTGATCACGCAAGACGCCCTTGTGAACTTCGTCATGCTGACGCCGCTGACCTGGCCCCTCCTCGTCGTGATCAACTGGTTCCTTGGGACGCAGATCCGCTTTCGCCTCTTGGAACGCTATCGGTTCGGCGGCGTCTCGCGGTACGCATTAGCGGACGGACCGATCCGCGGGGATTTTGGCGACGATGTGCTCACGATGAATGTCCGGAATCGGGAGTTCGTGGCGAAGTACAATCCGCCCGAGACGATGGCAAGGCTCGGGAAGGATGAGGCGAAGCGCATCCTGATCCCAATGGGCGTGCCGATGGCGAAGACGTACGGGATCCTGCGGACGCGCGAGGACCTGGGGGCGCTTCGATCGTGGATGGAGAGTCACGATCAATTCGTCCTCAAGCCGGCCTCGGGGCACGGCGGCGAAGGCATCGTGCTCGTCCGCGGGAAAGGCGCCGATGCCTTCAACACGAGTCTAGGACCCCTGACGGGGCGCCAGATTGAGGCCCACGCCCTTGCGATCCTCGCCGGGGAGTACGGCGGGGACCACCGGGACGCGGCCGTGCTCGAGGAACTGCTCGAACGGCACGAGGCTCTGCGCGCGCTCTCCCCGATTGGGCTCGCGGACGTTCGCGTGATCTCCTTCCGCGGGTATCCGGTCATGGCGATGATGCGCATTCCGACCCAAGCTTCCGGAGGCAAAGCGAACCTCCACCTTGGCGCGTTAGCCGCCGGCGTGAGGCTCTCGACGGGCACGATCGTCCACTGCGTCTGGCGGGGGGCACCGCAGCCGAATCATCCCGACACGGGCACGCCCCTCCTCGGCCAAACCGTTCCGTTCTGGGACGAGATCCTCGAACTCGCCGCGGAAGCCCAGCGCCTCTCCGGCCTCGGCTTCGCGGGCGTGGACATCTCCATCGATGCGCGACAAGGCCCCGTCGTCATGGAAGTGAATCGACGGCCGGGATTGGAGATCCAGGTCGCGAACGCCGCGGGTCTCTTACGGCGGCTGCGGCTGATCGAGGGACTCCCGGACGGCCACCTCCCGGTGGAGGAGCGGCTCCAGGTCGTTCGGGAATTCGACGCGGGGCATTGGGGCGTCAGCCCTTTGGCGAGCCGTCGTTCGGGAACTCCGGTGGACGAGCCGGCATGAGCTTTGCACCGAGGTTCCGAACCTAGAGGTACCCCAGCGCCCGCTTCCCGTCGATCACTCCATAGCCGTACCACGGGTCATGAGGAATTACTTGGCCCGGTGCCGCGACGGCCGACCGCGCCAGAGCCCATTTGAGTGCGAGGACGTTCGCGGTGGAGCCGGCGGGGCGGAGCTCGGGGTGGGCTTGAAGGAGGAGCGCGACGATCCCCGCCGCGACCGCCGTCGAGGGGCTCGTTCCGGTCAAGGTTACGTAGTGGGCGCCCGGTGCGGTCGAGATGATTTGGACCCCGGGCGCTGTCACCTCGGGCTTCAGGTTCGGATCCGTCCGATTCCCGACGAAACTCGCAGACGAAAACGACGCGACGCGTCCCGACGCGTCGACTGCGCCGACGGCGAGGGCCAGAGGGACGTTCGCCGGGATTTCCACATCGCCGTCGTCGAACGGCCCGCCATCGTTCCCGGCCGCGGCCACGACGATCACGCCGCGATCGAGGGCCCATTGGGCCGCGACCGAGACCTCGGTCCCGACGAAGAGCGGAGCGGAGGAGCCCAAGGAGACCGAGATGATGTCGGCGCCGCGGGTCCCGTCTCCGAAGGGGTCCACACAAAACCGGATGCCGTCGGCAACGACACGGGAACTCCCGAAACCGGTGTTGTTGATTGCCTTCGCCACAAGGAGAGCGGCATCCGGTGCAATGCCTCTCAGGCTGCCGTTCGCGGCGATGAGTCCGGCCATCGCGGTGCCATGTCCCTCGTCATCGTACGGGTCGGGGCGCAGGTTGACGAAATCCTTCCACCCGACGAGTCGAAGATGGGCAAAGTCCGGGTGGAGCATATCGATCCCGCTGTCCACGATGCAGACCGTGACGCCTTTCCCGGTCAGCCCCATCGAATTGAGATCTCGTGCTCCCGTCATCGCGAACGCCCATTCGGATCGCGCGACGTGAGGGCCGAAGACGGTGCCGAGGTTCACGAGATGGGTTTCCGCGATGACCGCGAACGAGCCCAGGACGAGGATGACCGCGAGGACCGCAGCCCGATGGGCCCGGTTTCGGCCGCGGTAGAAGTCCGGCGGCAGCCTGGGAATTCGTTCGGAGAGGACCCGTTGAGGAGTCGCTTCGCCCACCGAGATTCCACTCAGCGGGGGCATGGGATGTCCGGAGCCCGCGGGCGGATCCGGCGTGCGGGAACTCTCTGAAGTCGGCATCGAGCCTGTCGCTCGAGCGTACGATCGCCAGGATATCAATTCAATTGGACATTTCTCGAAAAGGAGAATCGGCAGTCGCCGGAGCCTTCCGGTCGTTCCTAGGCAGCGGCTCGGTTTTCACAAGTCGCCAAGCTGCGCACCCGGTCCGTTCACCCGGCAACATTGTGGGCCGCAGACGAACTATCGTGCGATCTTGAAATTGAACATGGGCGTCTTCATGGTGCCCATCAACTGGACCCATACCGGCACGACCATTTCGACCCCGCGGGCCGTCGTGATGTCCCCGAGGTCGACCACCCGCTTCCAGCCGAAGCTTCGGAGGATCTCGGTCACCTTCGCCTTGGCGCCTGCGTCGTTCCCGCTCACGAACACATCGTGGTCGCCTTCCGCCACCAGGTCAGGATTGACCATGACCATGTTGGTCATCGTGTTCAGGGTCTTGACGACTTTCGCCTTGGGGAAGGCCCTCTGGATCTGCTCGCCGAGCGAGTCCGTGTTGCACACGATCAGAGACGGTGGCATCCCCTTCGAGAAATCGAGCGGATTCGCGATGTCGATCAGGATCTTGTCGGCGAGGTTCCTCTCGCCCGCGAGGCTCAATGCTTTGAGGGAGGCCGCGCCTGTCGTGGCATTGACGAGGGCCTCTCCGTGTGCGGCGGCGTCCGCGAAGGGGGCGAGCTTCGCTTTCGGATGCGTCTTGATCCACACGCTGAACGGCGGATTCCCCATGTAGTCGGGCTTCGTGTCGGCCATGGTCTTGGCGACGTCGCGGGTGCCGAAGACCACGTCGTGGCCGAGCTCCATGAGTTTGCCGCCAACCGCCCGTCCGACCGCACCCGTTCCGAGGACACCGATCTTCAAGGTATCCACCCCGACCGCCCCACGACCCCGGCGTACTTCTATGTTCCGCTGGATGCGACGGGCCGCAGTCCCAAGTGAAAACGGCCTGGCGAGGACCCGAACCATTCCCCCAGAACGACGGTCAATCGCGGGGAATTGAACGCACGAAGGGGTTCCGCTCCGGCTCCTGCCGGAAGCTGTTGGGTTTCATTCCAATCCTCTACTAGCGAGCTTTCCCCATCCTCGCTGGCGGAAGAGATATGCCAATATGGAGGGATGGAGGTTTCGGCATGGAGCCCGCGGTCAAGGGGTCTTCTGAGGTCGAGGAACGCGAGAAGCGCTATCGTCGAGTCACCTTTTTTCCTTGTTGCCCTGACGCTCGTTGCGATGGCCGGCATGACAATCGGGCTCGCTGCGCGTATCGCGCAGAATGCTCCGATCGAAGGTACCGCGGCCTTGGCGTTCCTGATTATGGTTGGCACCGTTTGGCTCCTTATCGTTCGAAGAGTCCTCCGGCACGATGCCAGGGTCATCCGGGAAGCTGCCAAAATCAGGTGATTGCGGCCCGGCTAACTCGGGCCTCCGTCTCTTCCGTGTTCCCGTTCGTTTTCCGTGAGGGCTTTTGGATTCGAATTCGCGGAGGTCGCGCCCATCTCGGCCCGGAGCTCATTCCACGCCTGTCGAGCCTCCGCCACCGAGCCTTCGTCCTCGATCGTGCTGATGTCGCCCGGGTCCCGATCCAAGACGACGGCCCGGAACACCCGTCGCATAATCTTCCCGCTCCGGGTCTTCGGGAGCTGATGGACGAAGTGCACCTCCCCCACGACGGCCACGGGCCCGAGTTCTCGGCGCACCGTCTCGAGCAGCTCCTGCCGCAGTTGGGGGGAGGGCTGGAATCCTTGCTTGAGGGCCACGAAGGCCGAGATCACCTCGCCTCGAACGGGATCGGGCCGTCCGGTCACGCCGGCCTCGGTGACCGCGGGATGCTTGAGGAACGCGGTCTCGACCTCGATCGTCCCGATCCGGTGGGCGGCGATCTTGATGATTTCGTCCGCGCGGCCCGCGAACCAGATGTAGCCGTCCTCGTCGAGGTGGGCGGAGTCGCCGGTGTAGTACACGCCCGGGATTCGGCCCCAGTACTCGCGACCGTACCGATCGGGGTCCCCCCACACGGTCGCGATGAGGCCGGGGAAGGGACGCTTCAGGACGATGATCCCCTTCTCTCCGGGCCCGCACGGCTTCCCGTCTGGTGTGACGACCGCCGCCTCGATTCCCGGCAGGGCGACTCCCGCGGAGCCGGGTTTGATCACCAGCATTCCGAGTCCATAGGGGTTGCCGAAGATGGGACCGCCCGTCTCCGTTTGCCACATGTGGTCGATCACCGGAACGCGGTCCTCAAGGACGCCCTTCTGGAGCCACTCCCACGCCGGCGCGTTCAGCACCTCTCCCGCGCAAACGATCCGTTCCAAAGAAGAAAGGTCGAACGCTCGGGCCGGGGTCTCACCATACCGCATCAACAGGCGAACGGCGGTCGGAGACGTGAAGATCCCCGTGACGCGGAGCTCCTGGATGATCCGCCAGGCCGTCTCGGGACTGGGATGATCCAGCGCCCCCTCGTACGCGATCGTCGTGCATCCGCTCAACAGGGGCGCGTAGACGATGTAACTGTGGCCGACGATCCACCCGATGTCGGAGGTGGACCACCAGATGTCCGCGGGTTTCAGGCCGAAACACCAGCGCCCCATTGCGTGAATGTAGACCTGATAGGCCCCCTGGCTGTGGACCGCCAGCTTCGGTTTCGCCGTCGTCCCGGACGTGGCGAGGATGAACGCGGGCTCGTTCGCCTCCATCTCCGCGTAGCCGTCATCGAGGCCCGTCCCGCCCGTCAGGAATTCCGACCAGTCGAGGTCTCGTCCCGCGCTCCATGGGATCGCAGTCGTCGCGCGGCGCAAGACGACGACGCGTTCGACGGAGATCGCGGGCGTATCGAGCGCGCCGTCCACGATTTCCTTGAGCGGGATGTCCCGACCCTTCCGGTAGGCGACGTCGGCCGTGAACACGCAACGGGAGGCGCTGGCACGGATGCGATCCGCGAGTGCCCCGGACCCAAATCCCGCGAAGACCACGGAATGGATCGCCCCGATTCGCGCGGATGCAAGCATCAGCATGATCGCCTCCGGACACGTGGGCATGTAGAGCGTGATGCGATCCCCCCGTTGGATGCCGATCCCGCGGAGGGCCGCCGCGATTCGCTTGACGTGATCGGTCAGCTCGCCGTAGCTGAAGCTCTGCCGTTCGCCCCGCTCGTTCACGTACACGAGGGCCGGCTTGCCCCCCTGTCCCCGGCCCACATGGACATCCAAGCAATTGTACGCGAGATTCGTACGGGCGCCCTGAAACCACCGAAACGTGGGGAACGTCCATTCGAACACCCGGTCCCATCGACGGAACCAGGGAAGTTCGTCGGCCGCGCGGGCCCAGAAGGCGTCCGGATTGGCAGCGGCCTCCGCTTGCAACTGACGAACGATCGGACTTTCGCCCGTCATCCTCGAGCCCACCATCGGTGACCTGTCTGGGCGTCCCTCTGCCTCTCCATGTCGGTTCGCGGCAAGAACCTGTGGTCGCGCACGAAGTCGCGCCGCGAGCGAAGGATGATTCCGCTCGGGCTAAGACCTCCATCTGTCAAAGAAACGGGCCTGAAGGGATTCGATCCATTCCCTTCGAATGATCGTCAATCAGGCCGGATTGAATTCCTTGCCGGTGACACCTTTCCCCATCACGCCGGGCCGCGAGGTCCCGCCCCTCCCCTTATTGGACGACAATCGTGCCCGTCATCTGGGGGTGGAACGTGCAGAAGTAGTAATACGTCCCCGCCTGCGTGAAGGTGAAGCCCCACGTCTGTCCGGTGGTCATTGTGCCGGAGTCGAATTGCCCCGTGACGTTGCTCGTTACCGTGTGAGCGGTCATGTCTCTGTTGATCCACGTGACCGTAGCGCCCACGGAGACGGTGAAGACATTCGGGCTGTATGCGATCGGGACGTTGATGGCGTCCGGGACAATTTCGATGTCCGCCGGGATTTCGGGGATCATCCTCAGGATCACGCCGGCGCCGATCGCACCGGCGATGAGCATCCCGACGACGAAGCCAGCGACCGCAAGGGTGAGCAGCCCGCCCGAGGAGTGCACGGACGCGAGGTAGGGCTTCTGGCGGAGGCCTGTCTTCGCGGCACGGAACGCGAGGATTCCAAACCCGGCGACCAGCAGGAGAATTGGTACCATGAGGACGTCCCACGCGAAATCCGTGTCCGCGGGGTTCGAAAGGGCGTTCGGCGCGAACGAGAGGACAGCGATCACGAGGGCAACGATCGCGGTGGCGAGATAGGCCCAGCGCTTCTCTCTCCAAGCGAAGGACGCGGGGACGACGAGGACGACGAAGAAGAGGACGAAGAAGGGCAGAGCAGAGTAGTAGGCAGGGCCCGCCGTGCTCACGAAAGGGATCGCGAGGAAGATCCCCAGCAGCAGGACCGCCGCAAAGATGGTGCCGCCCGCGACGACCCACACGGCAAAGGGCTTCGACCCCTGGCTCGGATTTTGCGCCGTTCCCTCCGGCATCGACGTAGCTTCCATCGACCCGCGAACGTGTGAAGAATACTTAGGTCTGTCGAGATTCCGTGTTTGACCAGGCTGCTACGTGACCCTGCCGCCGCGCGCATTCGCCCGAGTCGCATGAAGGGAAACGGGCCTGCGGGGATTCGAACCCCGGTCAGAGGCTCCGGAGGCCTCTGTCCTATCCAAGCTAGACTACAGGCCCTCCCCCGCCGAAAGGGCTCTTCGGATTAAGGCTTTCCGCGGGTCGCGGAGCGATTTCAGCGCCGAAGGGACGGAACGGTTTATCGAAAATCGGAAATATCGCGATGCTCACTTTTTCGCGAACTCGGTGTAGCCGCAACGGCCGCACGACATGCGGTCCGCGTGCTTCGCGAGGAAGACGCCGGCGCCGCACTTCGGGCAGTTCGCGCGTTCCCGCGTGATCCGGTTCCCCTCGATCTTGTAGAACGTCCGCTTGAGGCCGGCGGCGCCTTTCTCCTTCTTCGCCTCGGCCATCACTTATCCTCTTTCTTTCTCGGCTCGGCCTTCTTCTCCGCCTTGGGCTCCGCCTTCTTCGGTTCCTTCTTCTCCTCGTGTTTCTCCGCCGGCTTCTTCTCTTCCTTCGGCGCGGGCTTCCTCTCTTCTCTCGGCGCTTCCTTTGGCGGTGCCTTCTCCGGTTTCGTTTCCGGCCTCTCCGCCTTCGGGGCTTCGGGTTTCTCGGGGGCGGCGGGTTTCTCCGGTTTCTGCGCGGGCGCGGGCTTCTCCGGCTTCGGAGCGGCCTTCTCCTTGACTTCGGGCTCGATGAGCTTGTTCCGGACGAGGATGTGCTTCCGCTCGACGGAGAGCGCCTCCTCCTTCGACTTGTAGACTTTCGCGTATCCGTGCGTCTCGTACCGGCCGAACGACGACGCTTGGGAGTCGATCACGACGATGTCCTTCGTCGCCTT
>DASWDU010000012.1 GCA_036395115.1 Thermoplasmata archaeon
CAAGATGATCTGCATGCGGTGTCGCTTCATGCTGTCAGAATGTCGAGCATGACACCATTCATGGGAGATCTGTCGGACCACTTTCAGTCCAGGCATGATCCGGAGTGGAAGCTTGTTTGATCGGTGCCCGGTTTCGAGCCAAGGCAAGGCGCCGATATAATATCGACATGGTGAGGGCACTGACTGCGACGAACGGTCCGAAGGGGATGCTGAGGTTCAGCAACGGCCATCCGCCATAGGTAATCAAGCTGGGCGGCACTGCTGCCGTCGCCGTCAAGCCTAAGACTGACGCAGCCGCCTCTCCGGTAATGCCTCCTGCGCCGACGGCCACGGTGACTAGGGCAATTGAGCGCTCGCCCCCCCTAGCAAGGTGCAGGAGAGGAAGGCCCACACACGTCAGAAACAAGAAAGCCGCAGCAGTCGCAAAAGAAACGAATATGGCCAGTGTGGCAGAGACCTGAGCGGCTGACCTACTGAGGAAGGACAAAGGGATTAGGGAGGCGCTCAACACGGCCGCGAAGCAAGCCGCAAACAGGGCGTTTCTCGACGGGGCCATGACTGACGCCAGTTCAGGGTCGGAGTCCAGGATTTCCGGGCGCAACTGGCGGAAACCCAACGCAATGTAGATGAGAGCGATTGCGTCGAGCGCAAGTCCAGCGTAGACAGTGACAGATCCGCCAACGCCGAGCGTGCCTGTTGAAGGATCTTGGCGGTAGTACGCGTCGATGGCCGCGAAGAAGAGCCAAGCACTTAGCGTCGTTAGCGAGGCGGATACGGCGTAGATGAGCAGAGCCGTCGAAATCGACGCAAGCCCGCGTGGGATTCGATCGCGTTTGAGCGCTCTCACAACATCGGCCTCCGGTGGCCCATCGCGCTTGAGATTCTACGACAATCTCCGGTTTGGATATATGCCCATGCCGGCGTAGGAAT
This sequence comes from Thermoplasmata archaeon, assembly GCA_036395115.1. Taxonomy (NCBI): domain Archaea; kingdom Methanobacteriati; phylum Thermoplasmatota; class Thermoplasmata; species Thermoplasmata archaeon. The sequence goes on from DASWDU010000012.1 coordinate 931, forward strand.
CACCCTCCACCGCAAGCCGACTGATCTGCCTCGTCGCGCTGGGCAGTCGGGCGCTCGTTCATAGTGTGAAGCCCGCCACTTTGTTGCTAAACAATCTTTCGCAAGTCGTGTGCGGAGGTGGTTTTTCACGAATTGACCAGCCGTCTCGGAATCAGAATCGCAGTTGTCCCTGCAGCCAATGATGACACGGGGTTATTGTTTGCTCCGAATGAAGACGTCGCACCCGAAGCATTCTTAAACCACCCCGGCCTCGCCCTCCATGTGGCCCGCTTCCCCGAAGCCGAGCGCCGCCGGCTGCACAAGATGATCTGCATGCAGTGCTACGCACGCAACGCGATGCGTGCGACCCGCTGTCGGAAGTGCGGGAGCAAAGAGCTCCGGCCGAAGGCGAAGGAAGCGCGCAAGGAATAGGCTCTCGTCCCGAACCCTTCGGGGCTCGCCCGGTGATTCTGGGGAGGATGTCCCTCTCAATTATCGTCGCGGCATAGTAATGTTAAATAGGGGCCCGCCAACCTTACACCGACCCGGGGAGCCGCAATGAGACGAGGTGCGTTCATAGCGATGCTCCTCCTAGCCGCGCTCCTGGCGTCGCCCCACGCCTCCGCGGATCCCTTGGGGACGAGCAACGTCACCTACTACCCTGCGGGTCCGTCGCAGGTTTCCCTCCATCTCGGCGAGTCCCTCGACTACCCGTGGGTGTTTTTCAATGGCGAGACCGCGAAGGTCTACGTGAACCTGACCGCCGAAGGCGACCTCGGGTTTGCCGCGGTCGCCTCGCCCTTGTTTGTGGTCCTTGACGTGAACGGGTCGGACGAAATCGTCCTCCGCCTGAAGGCACCCTCGCAGGGGACGAGCGAATCCGGGTCCGTCCGGGTCCACCTGATGGCGATTAACCTGCAGACGAACGCGATGGCGACGCAGGATGTCGTGGTGCCCATCGTCCTCCTCGGACCTCTTCCGTCGCAGGATGCCACGGGAAAGATCCTGGGGATTTGGCCGAACCCGCTGCCGCCGCCGCTCGACAACGACTGGGCCGCGTTTGGCGTATCGATCCTGGCATGGCTCGGGATCGCCACGGGCCTGGCGTTCATCGTCCATCCGATCGTGAAGGCGGTCCTCCGGCGGGCGACGGCCAAGCTCGAGGATGTCGTCCACATCCTCCGGTTTCCTGTGTTCGTCCTCACGCTCCTCTACGGTGCCGTGCGCTCCCTCGTGATCCTTGGCCTGCCGCCCGACCCGACGCTCTACGCGCTCTATCGCGTCCCGATCGCCCTGATTCTCACGTGGGTCGGCTACCGGATTTTCCGTGACATCCTCATGAGCTACGGGAGAGGGATTGCGAGGCGCGTGACGGGCGACGACCACGTGGTCCCGGCCCTCGAGAAGATCGGAGCCGTCGTCATCGTGATCCTCGGCCTCGTCTTCGCGGTACAGTCCCTCGGGTACGACATCACGCTCGTCCTCGCGGGGTTCGGTGTCATCGGCCTGGTGATCGCGTTCGCGGCGCAGGACACCGTGTCGAACTTCTTCGCGGGGCTGTACATCATGGTCGACCGGCCGTTCCGCGTCGGGGACCTCATCGAGATCGACCCGGACGTCATCTGCACGGTCCAGGATATCGGGCTCCGGACGACGAAACTGTACTGGGGCAAGAACCACACCTTCATCATCATGCCGAACAACGAGTTGGCGAACCGGAAGATCGTCAACTACGTCCGCCCGAATCGTCGGTTCCGGACCAACGTCAAGGTCGGCGTGTCGTACCACAGCGACCTCGACAAGGTCAAGCAGGTCATGATGGACATCGCGCGCTCCCACCCTTGGATCCTGAAGGACGATCCCGAATTCGACCCCATTTTTCGGATCGTGGATTTCGGCGAGAACTCGATCCTCGTCATGATCATCGTGTGGGTCGACGACGTCGACCACCGGTGGCACATCGGGAGCGAGCTGAGGGAGCAGATCAAGAAGAGGTTCAACCAGGAAGGGATCGAGATTTCGTTCCCGCAACGGGTCGTCCAGATCCTCCCAGGTCCCGGCCCTCTCCCCGGGGACGGCGAGGGCGAGGATGCCGCCAGGTAGGTCGAGGATCCGGCTTCGGCGTCCCGGATTGGGACCGAGACGCGTCGACGCGTCCGCTCGATTCCATGCCCGTCGCGCGCTTTCGCCCACCCCCGAGGCTCATGCCTTAATATCTCGGGGGGCCATCCCCGCGTCCCTCGCGGGAAGGGGGACCGATAGAAATGGCTCAGAAACCGAACAGCGTCGTGCACGTGGAATTTCATTCGACCGCGCCTGAAAAGACGAAAGCGTTTCTCTCCGACGTCTTCGGGTGGAAGTTCCAAGATATGCCGGAGATGAACTACTCGACCTTCGAGCCCCCGAGCGCGCCCGGCGGCGGCCTTCAAAGGGCCGAGAACATGCCCGCCGGCGTCCTCGACTACGTCCTGACGGAGAACATCGACCAGACGCTCGGCAAGATCCGCTCCTCAGGTGGCACGGTCGTCACGCCGAGAACGGAGATCCCGGGGATGGGATGGTTCGCGGTCTTCCAGGATCCCACGGGGATCGCCCTCGCCCTGTACGAGGCGGGGCAGAGGCCCCGCGCGGTCCGTGCCAAACCCCGCCGGGCCGCCAGGAAGCCCTCCGGTCGCGGCCGAAAGCGGGGCCGCCGGTCCCGCTGAGTCGCGCGTGCCCGAGCCGAGTCAGGGACCTCCATCCCGGGAGCGGGGTCGTCGGGAATTGCACCCGCCACCCTCAGACAATCCGTGTTCCTTGAGGCGCGGCCCTACCAAGGGAGGGGCGTGCGAAACGTCCCAGCTAGGATGAGATGACTTGGACAGGCCCGGCCGCTTCCGCAAGATTCGCAAAGCGGTCGTCTCGGCAATCACATGGCATTCGAGTTCCATCGACGGCTGCACCGAGGCGTGGGCCCCCTAATCGCCGTTAGAGCGGGGCGACTCGCCTGGGGTCTTGGCGAAACACGTCGAGTGGAGGGATCTCGACCGGCGTAGCTCGCCCCGTTTCGATTACCGGCTGCGAAGCGACATATCGTGCCGGCGTCTTGCCTGCCGACGATGGCCCGAAGTGAACGTGCGGTCTTTTCGATGCGTGGCCTCGACTGTGCCGCTTGCGCGATCGACGTGGGGCGGGCGCTGAGGAAGCTGCCCGGCATTATTGAAGCGAACGTGAACTGCGTGATCGACAAAGGCTTCGTGGAGTTCGATCCGGAGAAGACGTCGTGGGACGCCGTCGCGAGGGTTCTGGAGAAGCGCGGATACCACGTCCTGAAGGGACTGTAGCGTGGCGTCTTCGATTGCCACGGCCGATACCGATGTCACAACCCTTATCCGCTCGTGGGACGACCGCCGACCGCGATGGGCTGGATTAGTCGTCGGATCGCGGGCTTCGTCACGTTCGCCGTCGTGACCGCGGTGCTCGGCGCCTATGCCGCAACGAGGGGATGGATCTCGGGGGAGCCGAGCCTGAGCACCGCCACGGGAGCCGTCATCCTCGGATTCGCTTTCCTCGTGTCCCTCGCCGTCACGTCGAACATGAAGCACAACGATCGGACGCGCAAGGCGTGGGAGGACTACCAGCGGGCCTGGCAAGAGTACTACGCGCGGTTGTACCCCAGCTACGGACGTCAACGGTGACCCCTCGCACGCAAGGCTCATTTCCACGCGGGTCGTGTCCTCGGCGATGTTCTTCGAGCAGCGTCTGATCGGGGCGATGCGAAACTTCGGGTACGTGATCGGGGACCCGGCCACGAAAGTCGCGGCGGTGATCGATCCGAGTTTCGATGCCCGGGTCCTCCAGAAGGCCGCGGCGGAGAACGGATACGCGATCGAGTTGATCTTCAACACCCACCACCATCCGGATCACATCTTCGACAATGGCCGCCTGGCCAACGAAACGGGCGCGAAGATCGCCGCGCATCGCCTCTCGAACGTCGCGAAAGACGTGGTCCTCGAGGACGGCCAAATCGTCGGCGTCGGCGAGCTGAAGGTAAAGGTCGTCCACACGCCCGGCCATTCGCCGGACTCGTGCTGTTACATCGTCGCGGGCCGCGTCTTCACGGGCGATTGCCTGTTCGTCGGGGATTGCGGACGCGTCGACCTCCCCGGTTCGAGCATCGAGCAGATGTACGATTCCCTGTTCAACCGAGTGCGGACGATGGACGAGGCGCTCGTCGTGTGTCCCGGCCACCACTACGGACCGAGGCCCCTCTCGACGATCGGCGAAGAGAAACGGACGAACTACACGATGCAGCCCCGGACTTTGGACGAGTTCATGCGGTTCATGGCCTCGCCCTAACCGGTCGGGATGTCCGCGACAACGACCTCGGGCTTCGCCTTCGGCTTGCGTTTCCGGGGCGCCCTCTTCGCACCGCCCCTCGCCGACTTCCGCCCTTTGCCGTCCTTCGCCGGGCACTTCATGTTGATGCATAGGACCCACGGCGGCCGTCCGCGGGAAATCACCTTGATGACCGGGTGTCCGCACGCGTTGCATCGGTCCTCCGTCGGCACGATCAGACCGCGTTGCGGGAGCGGGTACGAGTTGTCGCATTTCGGGTAGCTCGAGCAACCGACGAACCGTTTGCCATACGTCCCGTGTCGGATGCTCAGCTCCCCATCACCGCACTTCTCGCACCGACCGATGAAGTTCCTCTCCCGAACGGTCGGGCAATCGGAGGCGACGCAGTACGTGGTCGTGCGCCCCCGGTCCGTGTGCTTGATCATCGGGGCGCTGCACTCCGGGCAGTTCTCCTCGGCGCTCTGGACGATCCCCATCTGCGGGAGCGGGTGCGTGTTCCGGCACGCCGGGTAGCGATCGCACCCGAGGAACCGCGACCCGCGGCGGGAGCGGATGACGGTCAGGTTGCCCTCCTTGCAGAGGTTGCACTTGCCGATGTAGTTCTGTTCCCGGAGTGCCGCTTCGATCTCCTGCCCGATCGCCTCTCGGTTCGCCTCGAGGGTCTCGAGGACCTCGCTGAGCATCTGCTGCGATTCCCGGACGACGTCCTCCCGCGCGCGGACGCCCGTCGCGATCCCTTCCATGTCCGCCTCGAGGTGGGCCGTCATCTCCGGCTGGGTGATGCGTTGCGCGTGGTCCGCCAGCGCCTCGATCACCGCGCGGCCGCTCGTCGTGGGCCGGGGGTACTTCCCCTCCATGAACTTCCGGTCGTACAGCTTCTTGAGGATCTCGTGTCGCGTGGACTTCGTGCCGAGCCCGAGCCGCTCCATCTCTTGGATCAACGAGCCTTCGCTGTACCGCGGTGGCGGTTTCGTCTGGTCGTCCCGCACGACGACGGGTCCCGCGCGCTCGAGCGCCTCGTCGACGGCCAGGCGCGGAAGGACCGCCTCGCGGACCGTCCAGTAGGGGTAGTACTTCCGCCATCCCGGCGACGTCATCCGGTAGCCCTGGGCGACGAACACCTGCCCGCCGAGGTCGATCTTCGCCTCGGAGGCCTGGATGACCGCGGACGGCGCGACGGTCGAGAAGAATCGACGTACGACGAGCTCGTAGATCCGCCAGTGGTCCTCTCGCTTCACGCGGTCCCGGGCGACGCCTTGGACCGGGTAGATGGGCGGGTGGTCGGTGGCCTCCGTGCGTCCCCGGCTCGGCGAGATCCGCTCTTGCGCGAGGAGTTCTCGCGCGTCGTCCGCGAAGGGGGAGTCGGCGAGTTTCTCGAGGACGGACCGCAGGTTGATCGTCGACGGATACACCGTGTTGTCCGTCCGTGGGTACGAGATGAACCCGGACTGGTACAGGTCCTCCGCGATCCGCATCGCTTGGGCCGCGCCGAAACCGATCCGGTTCGCCTCCGCGACGAACATCGTCGTGTTGAAGGGTGGCGGCGGCCGTTCCTCGCGTTCGTTCTGGATGTACTCCCGCACGAGCCCTCGGGGCGCCCCCTCGGCCTGGGCCTGCGCGGCTTGCGCCTCCCGACGCGCCCAGAAGGGTCCGTGCTCGTGGTCCGCGTCGAACTCGACGGGAGTGCCATCGACGTCCTTCCGGAACCTCGCGTGGAGGGTCCAGTAGTCTTGCGGGGGGAAGTTCTCGATCTCGCGCTCCCGATCCACGATCAGCGCGAGCGTGGGGCTCTGGACCCGGCCGACGGACAGGAAGTCGCGTCCCATCTGCTTCGAGGCGATGGACACGAACCGCGTCAGCACGGCGCCCCACGCGAGATCGACGGACTGCCGGGATTCCGCCGACCAAGCGAGCGGATAGTCGACGTCCACGAGGTTCGAGAACGCCCGCTCGATGTCCCACTTCGTGAGCGCGGAGAAGCGCGCGCGTCGGATCCGGACCTCCGGACGGGCTTCTTTGATGATCTCGAGCGCCTCGACGCCGATGAGCTCGCCCTCGCGGTCGAAGTCCGTCGCGACGATGACCTCGTCGACGTCGGCCGCGAGCGTGCGGAGGGCGGCGCCGATCTTTCCCTCGGTGACGACCTTCTGAGGCTCCGCCCACACGAGCTCCTTGAGGTCGACCCGCGTCCAGTCGTTGAGCGCCTCCGGGTAGTCGAGGTTGATGATATGGCCCCGCAGGCCGACGACGCGGACGCGGTCCTCGCCTTGAACGAATTCGAAGACGGTCGTGCCGTCGGCGTGGGAGCGCTTCGCCTTCCCGCCGCTGAGGATCGTCGCGATCCGAACGGCGGCGTTGAACTTCTCTGTCACAATGAGTCGGCGCACGGAAGGGTTCGCACGAAGGGGGCTCTATTTAACGATTTGGCGCTGGATGTTTCCGTGCGATGGTTGCTCGCACGCGCGTTTACCGCACGCGCACGCGAACATCGGCTAAGAGGTCATCGTGTGCAGGAACGCCCGTCGGAGGGAATCCGTTGCGCCGCGCGGATCCGACGCGTCCATGATCGCGGAGACGACCGCGATGCCGGCAACCCCGTGACGGGCAAAGAGCCCTGCGTTGTCCGGCGTGATCCCTCCGATTGAGAAGACCGGGAGTCCGGACCGATGGAGGACGCCGTCGAGGACATCCAACGGGAGCAAAGGCTCGTCGGGTTTCGTGGGGCTCGGGAAGAACGGGCCGACGGCGAGGTAGTCCGCACCTGCCTTCGCCGCCACGTCTTCCTCGCCCGGCGTGCCGTAAACCGTCACTCCGATGATCGCCGTGGGGCCGAGGACGAGCCGCGCGGGGCCCGGCGATGGATCGCCCCGACCGAGGTGCACGCCGTCCGCATCGAGGCGTCGCGCGAGTTCGGGATCGTCATTCACGAGGAAGGGCACGTCGTGGGACGTGCACAGCCCTCGGAGCCCGCGGCCTGCCTGCGTCCGTTCCGCCTCCGAGTACGCACCCTTGTCCCGCATCTGGACGACGGACACGCCGCCTTCGAGTGCCGCTTCGACGATCGACACGAGCCGCTCGACGGGCCGTTTCGGCGATGTCACGAGGTACACGCCACGGAGCGTCCGGTTCCGCCTCGGAGGACGCGTCAGGCAATCTCCCCGGCGAGGGCGCGGCTGAACGCCACCCAGAACGGATCCCGTTCCGCGGGCTCGAACGGACGGCCGCGGTCGATGCATCGCTGGCCGGCCTTCGTGAATGCGCCGATGTCCGCGGCGCGGCTTCCGATCTTCTTGAGGCGTGCGGTGACATCGTCGGCAGAACCCGGCTCGACCGCGATGAGGAGTGTCCCCTCGCTGATGGCGTCGAGCGGATCCATGCCGAAGACGTCGGAGACGGCCTCGACGGCGGGATCGATGGGGACTTTCGACAGGTCGACGTTGACGCCCAGGCCGGACGCCTGCGACATCTCCCAGACTGCGTTGCGCACGCCGCCTTCCGTGGCATCGTGCATCGCCCAGACGCCGCGGCCTCGCAAGCCCACGGACGCCGCGGCGATCGCGTCGTCCACGGTGCTCATCGACTCGAACAGCGCCCGGGCGGCGCGGGCCGTCTCCGGCCCGAGTCGACGCTCGACGAGCTCCGGGAACGTGTTCGAGAGGATCGCGGTCGCCTCGAGAGCCGCGGTCTTCGTGACGAGGAGGCGGTTCCCCGCCCTCGCCATGTTCGCGGTCACCCACCCGTCCTCCGGTGCGATCGCCAAGAACGTCGCGCCGCCCACCATGGGATAGGCGCAACCCTCGTACCGGCCGGTATGGCCGGTGACGATCGCCGCGCCGTACTTCTTCGACTCGCGGTCGATCACCCGCAGCATCGTCTCGATTTGGTCGTCCTCGATGTCCATGGGGAGGTTCCAGTCCAGCGTGATGTACTGCGGCGCCACGCCAGACGTCGTGAGGTCGGACGCGAGGATGTGAAACGAGAACCATGCCGCCCGCTCCCAGCCGTACTGAGGCACGATGTAGATCGGGTCTGTCGTCGAGATCATCGCGCGTCCGTCCGGGAGGAGCACGACGCCGACGTCCACGCCGTTCGCGGGTCCGACGGCCACGTCGCTTCGCTTCACGCCCAGATGGCGAGCGATGACGTTCTCGAAGAAGGCGCGGCTCACCTTGCCCATCGGGTACTTGGGCGCCGCATGCATGTCCGGAGGACTCCTCAGGGTCCCCTAGCTGACAACAACCGCATGTTCCCTACGCCGGCATGACCCGGATCAGGTTCCAAGGGTCTATCCCTCATTCGGGATACTCTCAGCCCCTCTGGGGCTCCCCGGGCCTTGGGAAGCGAGGCGCGTACTTGAACGTTCCTCGTGCGGTACGCGTCGGTTCACGTGTTCGCTAGGAGCTTCGCAACATCCGCGGGGTAGTCTGCGACTGGGACGCCTGCGTCCGCGAACGCCCGCACCTTCGATTCTGCGGTGCCTCGGCCTCCCTGGATGATCGCGCCGGCGTGTCCCATGCGCTTCCCCGGCGGTGCGGTCCGACCCGCCACGTAGGCCACGACGGGCTTCGACACATGCCGCTTGATGAATTCTGCGGCTTCCTCTTCGGCCGTCCCGCCGATTTCCCCGACGACGACGATCCGCTTCGTCTGGCGGTCCTTCTGGAACATCGCGAGCGCTTCGACCGTGCTCGTACCGATGATCGGGTCTCCTCCAATTCCGACGCACGTCGACTGCCCGAAGCCCCCCTGGGTCATCGCGTTCACGATCTCGTACGTCAGCGTGCCGCTACGGGAGATCACGCCGGCATCGCCCGTCCGGAAGATGTGATTCGGCATGATGCCCATCTTCGCCTGGCCCGCGGTCGTGATGCCCGGGCAGTTGGGGCCGATGATCGTGCAGCCCCGGCTCCGCGCATAGGGCATCAGCTCGAGGCAATCGTGGAACGGGATGCGCTCCGTGATGATGACGACGAGTTTGAGCCCCGCCTCGATCGCTTCGATAGCGGCGTCCTTCGCATACGGCGCGGGGACGAAGATGATGGAGGCGTTCGCCCGCGGGCCTCGCACCGCTTCCAGGACGCTGTCGAAGACGGGCACCCCGTCGACCGTGGCGCCTCCTTTCCCAGGCGTGACGCCGGCCACGACCTTCGTGCCGAATTCGAGCATCGCGCGGGTGTGGAACTGGCCTTGGTGTCCCGTGATCCCTTGGACGACGACGCGGTCCTTCGACGTGAGGAGGACGGCTATTTCACCCGCCTCCCGACTTCACCTTGACCGCGAGTTCGGCGGCTTCCTCCATCGTCTCCGCGGCATGCATGCCGATCGACCGCAGGATCTCCTTCGCCCGGCCTTCGTTGACTCCCTTGATCCGGGCGACGACGGGGATCCGCGCGTGCATGTCTTCGAGGGCCCCTTGCACGCCGAGCGCGACCGTGTCCGCCTTCGTGATCCCGCCGAAGATGTTCAGCAGGATGACGGACGGCCTGGCCTTTATCAGGATCTCGAACGCCTGCTTCACTTTCTCCGGATCGTCCGTGCCGCCGAGGTCGAGGAACGTCCCGCCCCGGCCGCCCTTCAGGTTCAGCACGTCGAGCGTCGCCATCGTCAGCCCGGCGCCGTTCGCGATCACGCCGATGTCGCCGTCGAGCTGGATGAACGTGATGCCCTTCTCGTGGGCCTCCTGCTCCAACGGCGTGCGATCTTGGTCAAGACCCGCGTACTCCGGGTGGCGGTATTCCGCGTTGTCGTCGATCACGAGCTTCGCATCGCCCGCGATCACCCGGCCGTCCCGCGTGACTGCGAGCGGGTTGATCTCCACGAGCTCCGCGTCCTCCTTGCGGAACAGGTCGTACGACCGTCGCACGATGTCCGCGACCCGGTCGCCCACGTCTGCGGGCAACCCCAGGGAGGACCGCATCGTCCGCAGGACATAGGGCTGGAGGCCCGCCATCGTCGGCACGTGCTCCATGAAGATCTGATCCCGGGGCACCGCTTCGATCTCGACCCCGCCCGTCGCGCTCGCCATCAGGAGCGGCTCTCGGGCGGAGCGGTCGATCGTGAGGCCGACGTAGAGCTCCTTCGTGATGTCCAGCCGCTCCTCGAGGTAGACTTGCTTGACTCGGTATCCGTGGATGTCCATGCCGAGGATCTGCCGCGAGACCGCGCGGGCTTCCTCCAGAGATTCCGCCGGCTTGATGCCTCCCGCCTTGCCGCGACCGCCGACGAGCACCTGGGCCTTCACCATGCAGGGAAGCGGCGGATCGGAGATGTCCTCGGGCTTCGACGCGACGATGCCTCGGGGGATTGGGATGCCGTAGCGCGCGAAGATTTCTTTCGCCTTGTGCTCGAGAAACTTCATGCCGGCGCGCCGCGGATGCGCCGCGGAGCGTTAAGGTTTGCCGAGCGCCGGTGCGTCCCGAGTCCTAGATCGGTGTCCCGGTCGTCATGACGAGATCTCGGAACGCCTTCATGATCTTCTTCGTCGTCGGACCCGGCTTCCCGTCCCCGATGGACCGACCGTCTAGCTCGACGACGGGGCCGATCTCGGCCGCCGTGCCTGTGATGAACGCCTCGTCCGCGGCCCAGACGTCGTAGAGGGTGAAGAGCCGTTCCTCCGGCTTCAGGCCGAGTTGCGGCACGATCTCGAGGACGGTCTCCCTCGTCACCCCGGGAAGGTTCGTGGACGAGAACGGGGTCGTGACCGTCGAGTTGCGGACGATGAAGAAGTTGTCCGCGGTCGCTTCGGACACGTAACCGTGGATGTCGAGCATCAGCGCCTCGTCGGCGCCGTACTGGTTTGCCTCGACCCGGGCCATGATGTTGTTCAGGTAGTTCAGGGACTTGATCGACGGGCTGAGGCTCTGCGGCGGCACCCGACGGTACGACGATGTCACGAGCTTCATGCCTCGTTCGTAGACCTTGCCGTACAGCGAAATCTGCGGCTGCGCGATGATCACGACGCTGGGCCCGGACTTGCACTTCCTCGGATCGAGGCCCAGGTCGCCCTTGCCTCGCGTGATGACGGGCCGGATGTACCCCTCGTGGATCTCGTTCCTCCGGCACGTCTCGAGGATGAGGTTCGCCATCTCCTCTTTCGTGTGCGGGATCTTCAGGTCGATGGCCTTCGCGGAATGGAAGAGCCGCTCCAGATGCCGCTCCAGCTTGAAGATCCGTCCGTTGTACGCCCGGATCCCTTCGAAGACGCCGTCCCCGTACAGCAGGCCGTGGTCGAAGACGCTGACCTTCGCCTCGGATTGGGGGTAGAACTTACCGTCAACGTAGACGCTCAGATCCATCGCGCGGCCCCCGGACACGGATGTATCACCGCCATCGGTAAAAGACTTTGTTTCCCGTTTCTCGGAGTCGTTCGTTACCGGAACTTCTCTCCCGTGAGCCGCTCGAACAGGCCAACGTAGAGGGCCGTCGCCTGCTCCCTTACGTCGGCGGGGAGCGGCGGGATCTCGGGCTCTGGCTTCTCGCCCGCGCGGGCCGCCATGAGCGCCTCGTGGTAGCCGATCTTGCGGTAGTACTGTCGGACGAATTCCTTGCTCAGCTCGACCTGCTCGCCTCTCTCGTACGCGTCGAGATCCCAGAACCGGTCTTCGTCGGCGGTCCCGAACGTGTCGACGAGCATGAGTTGTCGCTCGCGGTCCATCGCGAATTCCTTCTTCCCGTCGACGTGAATCAGCCCTCGCTTCCTCACGTCCGCGTTAAGCCGTTCGTCGATCCGGAGGACCGCGTCTACAAGCGCCTGGTACTCCCGTGGACTGAGCTTCGAGATCGCGAGTGCTTCCTGGGTCGTGAGCTCGCGGTCCACCTTCTCGAGTTTCGTCGTGACCTCGACGAACGGCTCTGGCAGCAGCTCGCCGTACGCAGGCACATGCCCTCGCGAGAACCCGGCATCCTCGGGTCGGACCTTTCCCTCCTTAATCCGATCGTGCAACGAGCCGGCGACGTAGTAGCGCGCGATGACCTCGAGGGGGATGAGGAAGTTCGTCGTCCGGGCCGTAATCCGGTCGTATTCCGGGATCACTTGGACCCGGCGGACGCGCATCCGGTTCCCACCTTCGAGGCGGAGGAAGTGCGTGCGGATGCCCAGCCCGTCGACCGTCGCGAACCAGTGCGCGGCGGTGCGGCACAGCGTCTCGCCCTTGTGTGGGACGAGCGTCGGGATGACCTTGTCAAAGACACTGATCTGGTCCGTGAAGACGAACTCGAGTTCGTCGTCGGAAACCTCGTAGACCTCCTTCACCTTACCCTTCCGGAGGAACCGCACGGTCTAGCCGGAGTCCGGAGGACCGGCGGTCCTCTTAGGGATTTGGGTATGCGGGGTACTCGATGCGCTCCGCGACCTCGCGGGCGAGCTCCGGCCCGAAATGTTTCGTCAACAGGTAGAGCCCGAGGTCGATCGAGGCGGTGACGCCAGCCGCCGTCGTGATGAGGCCGTCCTCGACTACCCGCGCGTCGACGACGTCCGCCACCGTGCGGAGCTCGTCCATCGCACTGCGGTGCGTCGTGGCCTTCCGGCCCGCGAGGAGGCCCGCCGCCTTCAGGATGAGGGCGCCCGTGCACACGCTGGCCACGGGCTTCTCCGTGCCGAAATCCAACAGGGCCTTCAGCGCCTCCTCGTCCTTCAAGAGTTCTTCGCGGCCCGGTCCGCCCGGGACGACGACGAGATTGAGATCCGAGAGTTCCCGCCGGACCTCGTGGGCCAGGAACTTCATCCCCAGGGCCCCGACGATCTCCTCCTTGATGGCCCGGAACCGGACCGTCAGGTCGAGCTGCGGATGAAGCTGCTTCGCCTTCGCGAGGACTTCGTAAACACCCACCGCGTCGAGTTCCTCGACGCCGTCGAACAGCAGGATGCCCACGCGCACGGCGCCGGGGTTGTCGGCCGCCGGCTTAATCATTGCGGCGTAGATTCGGGGAACCTGTCAAGTTGCTCGAGGCGTGGACGCGAGTGACGCAGTACCTGATTCCGGACTTCGGCAAGGCGTCGCGTGGGGACTATCGAAAGTTCCAGAAGACCTACCGGAAATTTCGGAGGGTTGGCCCGAGCCATATCGCAAATCGCTACGAAGGATCCCGGTTCGTCATCGAGGGATATGCTGCAGACTTTGTTGACTTGGCGTCCGATTTCCTCCTGATGTGCGCGCACCCATCACACGCGCATCTGTACTCAAAGACACAACCGGGTGGGTTTGCTGCGCCGTTTCAGGAAGGAATTGAGGTCACAATTGGTTCGCTCGAGAATCCCCGCGCTGCCGGTGCCGCGGCCTCGCGTGCGATAACCTCCTTCCGCTACCAGGCACGGCCCGCAATTTCGGGTTCCCGCCCATTGGTGGAAGGTTCCGAAGCCGAGACCGGCGGAGACCAAGAGGGGTTCCGCATCGAAGGGAATCTACCCGCGCTATTGTCCTTCGCTCAGCATTGTTTGGACCTTGCTGAGGATGAGACAGCGGCGGGCACGTTGATTCGGTATGAGCCTGGACAGGAACTCACGGTGGATTCGTTTCCACTTGGACTGCGGCGTAGGGACGAGAGCGTTTGACCTACCGCACGTCACGCCCGCGAGAAAACTCAGAAGACTTCCATGTCGCCGTGGACTTCGATTCCCTGGTCCGTGATGCTGTACGGCTTCACGGACCGCGGATGTTTGAGGCGCCGCATCTTGATCACCTGGATTACGAGTTGGACGTCCCCGTTCTCCCGCTCGTTGAAGCGCAGGCCGATTACGCCGTCGCTGACGTACTCGACGAGGCCGTCGCGGCTCGACCGCGCGTTGTCGTCCTTCACCTCCGCCGTGAAGACGCACGTGGCGCCCGTCGACTTGAGTTGCTTGCAGAGGGAGAACAGCTTTTCCCGCCGCTCCGTGTCGTCCGCGAAGAGCATGTTCAGCAGGCTGATCGAGTCGACGGCCACCCGCGACGCCCCGGACCGCTTGATGAAATCCGGCAGCTCCGACTTGATCCGCGTGACGGTCGTCTTCGCGTCCGCGGGCTCGAGCTTCACGATATGCAGCTTCTTCTCCTTCAGGTACGGCCTCAGATCCCAACCGAACGAGGCTGCGTTCGCGATGACCGATTCGACGTCCTCCTCGAGGGAGATGAAGATGCCTTTCTCGCCGTTGATCAGGCCCTGCATGAGGAACTGCAGCGCGAAGGTCGTCTTGCCGGTGCCGAACGACCCCATGACCGTGATGATGTGTCCCGCGGGAACCCCCCGGCCGAGCATCTCGTCGAGGCCGTCGATCCCCGTGAGGACGAATCCTTCCGCCGCCGCATCCGTTCCGTCCGTCGACCTCTCGGGCTCCGTCTCCGTTTCGGTCAAGCGATCACCTCAGGAAATCCGCTCCATGTACACGACGACGAGGCCGTGGTTCGCCGAGACCATCGTTGGGAATCGGGCGATCTTGTCTCGCGGCAGATGGGGCAGGACCCCGGTGAACTTCTCGAGATACATGTAGCGCTGACGCGTGCTCGATCTCGAGGACGTCCTCCATTCGAAGACGAGGCAGCCGTCCGTGCTGTCCATCAGGAGCTGCTCGTTCCGGTGCTCGAGGATGCCTCGGGTGAGCATCAGGTACACGAGGCCGTTCCATCGCTTCGCCGCCCGCTGCATCCCTTTGATCGTCGTGACGAGGTCCCGTGCCTCCACGAGGTCGGAGATCGCGAGGTCCGTCAGCGAGTCGATGACGACGATCGAGTCGTGCGCGTTGTCGTCGAGGAACGTGACGAGTTCCTCCAGGAGATTCGAGGACGGGAGGTCGAACGGCTCGTCATCCCGAGTCCAAGAGGCCGGCACGACGCTGTGTCGGAAATACGTGCTCGAGAAGTCCTTGAAGACGGTCCGGTCGCGAAACGCGCGATAGTAATCCCCATTGAACGACGTCGCGAGCTCCTGGAGGATGATTTCTTTCGAGCGGGAGAAGGTCACATAGCAAACGTGCGACGGCAGATCGGAATCGTCGCAACGGTCACCGAGGTAGTAATGGCGCGCCTCCGGCCGCTCGTTCACGAGGGCGACCTTCGAACCCGCCGTGTAGACGTATTCCTGCATGCCCGCGCCGATGTCTCCCAAGAGGAGGATCGTGGAGCCGCTCGGGAAACCGCCATCGACGATGCTGTCGAGGTCGGCGATTCCCGTGGGCACCTTCCGGACCCGCGTCGGCTCGAGCGGTTCCGGGAGAGCGTCGACGCTCAGATAGATGCTCTCATGAGGTAGAGCCATCCCAATCCCTCGGTCAATCCTGGCCGAACAGATAAAGCACTTTTGTAAAGCCATCGGGGATTTCGATCCGATCGGATCATGCGGGCGTCAATGTTCTGGGGCTTTTCAATATGGACAATCCGATAATATTCACGTCTCGTGCGTGCCCGCGATGGCCCTGTCCGAGCGGCTGGGGTCGTCGGCGCGGATCGACGTGCGGCAGGCCCCGCGCCCGCGTTCGCGAGGGGCCTTTGAAGAGCGGACCTTTGTCAACGACACCTTCATTGGTTATCACGCCGTGATAGCCACGCCGGCACGTTGAAAAGGACCACGCGCCGTGGCGAGCCTCCCGGAGGGACCCCTTGCCCGCCGTACGGAACCCGCTCATCGGATTCGGCCTGACGACGGCCACCTCCCTCGTCCTCTCGTTCCTCATCAGCGTCCCCGTCCTTTTCCTCCCCGACGCCGCGTTGCTCTTCTTCTACCTGCCGTTCGCCCTATTCGGCGTCGGCGCGGTCGCCGGTCGCACGACCTTCCTCGGCTCGATTGGATTCATCGGCGGGTCAATCGGCGGCTTCATCGGCGTGTACGTGTTCCAAGCGCTCCTCTACTCCGGCGGGTGGCCGCTGTGGCCCGTAGATTGGGAGATCCTCCTGATCCTGGGATTCGGGGCAGCGTGCGGCCTCGGTGGTTTCGCCAGCGGCAAGCTCGGCTTGCGCCGGATCGAGCGGATTACGGAGAACGCCCCGAAGATGCGTCGGTGCCTGAAGTGCGGCGCGAAGGTCGGCATCGCCGCGCGCAAGTGCTGGTCGTGCCGGTCGTATCTTCCGCCGACCTAGCCGTGCGCCCGTCGTCCGGGACCCGCCCGACGCTTCCCCGACGTCCGTCAGATTTTCTTCATCCGGCCGAGGATCGGTTCGTAGATGAGTCCTTTGTCCAAGAGGGAATTGATCGACTCCTCGAGGGCATCTTTCGTCACGCCCTTCGCGGACGCGGTCGCCAGGATGCCCTCCCAAGGAGCGCCTTTGCCGTCCTTGTCGAGGTCCCCGACGATCGCGAGGACCGCCTCCTCCGCCGCGTCGGGTTCCGGTGCGGGCTCCTCCGCGGGTACGGCCGGCTGCGCGGGCTCCCCGGCCCCGGCCGTCTCGCGGTATTCCGGCAACAGGTACCGCAAGCCTTCCGCGAGCATCGCCGTGTAGCGGGAGAGGTCCACCCTCCCATAGTGGTCCACCGCCCGCACGATCCCGTCGGCGATCGCCTCCTTCACGCCGATCTTCATGAGCCCCTCCTTCGTCAGCGGGTCCATCTTCTGGGCCTCCGCCATCGCATCGAGGCGCTTCCGGAGCGAGCGGCACGCCTCGAGGATCCAGTAGTCCCGGACCCCTCCGTCGACCGCCTTGATCCGTTCCGGGCGGACCGACGTGTACGTCGTGCCGGCCTCGGGCGAGTAGATGCGGCTCTTCCCGACGATCGCGCCGAACGCCGGCGGCCGGAGCTTCGAGAGGGCGGATGCGGCCTCCGGCTGATACTGGCCCGCGTAGACGTTGAACGTCCCGGTCGGATCCGAGACGCGCGCACGCCACATCGGCTGCATGTCCGTCCCGACGTTCTCGACGTCCGTGATGACGCCGACGACGAAGATCCGGTTCACCTTCGCGCCGAGCGGCGTGACGACGTACGACGGCGCGCGGTCCCCGCCGCCTTCCGCCTCGAGGTTCGCGTCGTTGTACTCCGAGGCGAACAGCCGCCAGGCGACCTCCCGTATCATGCGGAGCCCTCCAGGCCCTCGAGCATCTCCCGCGCCTCCGTCTGCACGTCGACCTTGAGGATCTTGGCGGAGTCCACGATCATCATGAGGCCGTAGTCGTCCGAAGTGACGTTCCCGCGGGCCTCGATCGGCTGCGCGACGATGACGTCCGCCAGCTCGTCCCGCACGACGTCGACGGACATCGCGTCCTTCGCCTGGGCGATGCACGCGTCGAGGGTCTTGTCCAGCAGCGCCTCCGTCAGCTCGCGGTCGAAGACCGCCGTCAAGGCGCCGGAGCCGTCGTCGAGGACCGCCTTCACGCGCAAATCCGGCTCGCCTTTCACCTCGCCATGGAGGCGGCACGCGCCTTTCCGCAGCACGCGCCGGCACTCGGGGCAACGGTACACGAGGCCGGAGCCCTCGCGGAGGTCGATCAGGATGCCTCGCACCGTGACGTCGGCGGCCCCGCCGCGCTCCGCGAGATCCTCGATCCACATCCGCGGGCTCAGGTTGAGCTGCGACGCCGGCGGCAGGAGGTCCGCCTTGAGCCGCGTGATCGTCGCGCGTTCGTCGAAGCTGACTTGGGGGATGCCCCGCCACGACTTCACGTACGCGCCTTCGATCCGCAGCACCTCGTCCTCCTTCAGGTCGAAGTCCTTCCAAGCGCTGAACTGCGCCTTGCCCGTCTCGTCCGCCAGGACGCCCGAGAAGACGGCTTTCGGGGCCCCGTCCACCTCGACCTCCCGCCTCTCGACGGAAAGGATGCGCGCGGTGGCGGCGACGTTCGAGGCGCCTTCGCGGAAGTCGACCACGCGGACCGGGGTCGGCTTGCCGGCGTACGGCGCGCCCGCCGCGGGCTTGTACTCGGGCAGCGCGTCCGGGGCTTCCTTCCCCACGGCGGTCCGCACGCCGAAGTTGACCTGCACCTGTCCGCGGTACTCCTTCGTGTACGCGTTCTGCACGCGGATCACGTCGCCCTTCGCGAGCGGGATCGGGAGCGGCTCCCACGCCGTGAAGGGCACCGTCGCGGTCGGGTCGCCGAGGATCCCGGACAGGATCCGCTTGGTGTCCTGGCCTTGCGGGGTGACCTCCTTCTCGTAGACGGCCACGACGCGGACGAGCAGGTTCACGCTCTGTTCGCCCGGCACGAGTTCCCGGATCGTCTTGCTCACGCCGACCGCGAGGGTCCCGGGATTCCCGCCGTGCTTTTTGACGATCGACCGCTTCGCCGTGTCCAGCGAAACGCGGTAGACGTTCAGGTAGCTCGACAGCTCCCGCTCGATCTCTTGCTCACTCACCTTGTCTCCGAGCGCCCGGGTGATGTCATGGACATGGGGCGCCAGTTCCTCCTTCACAGAAGTCACGTTCCCGAGGCGTGTCTGTTTCTCGCCTCGTCCACGCCGAGGAGGCCGCCGTATAAAGGGTTTCGGCGAGGTGCCCGAAAGTATTCCCAGGCGTGCGGCCGCAAGGTTCATTCCAGCGGCTCCCATGGAGAGGCCGTGGACACGGAAGAGATGCTCCGTGCGGTCCTCGAGTTCCTCCGGACCGCAAGGGAACTCGCTCCCAACAAGGTGCGAACTTCATGGGGTACGATCTATCGAGACGATCGGTTCCCCTTGATCCACCAGGCGAACCTCGGATGGGTGTCGGTCCCTCCGGACGAGGGTCCGGCCAAGATGCTGACGGACCTCGAGGATGCCTTTCGCGGGACGGCAGTCCGCCATCGGGTCCTCCTGTTCGAGGACGCGGAGCGGGCGTTCGAAGTCCAAGAAGAGTTCGTCCGACTCGGATTCCGCCCGACCGCGGAACTCGCCATGGCCAAGGTCGGGCTCCCGGATTGCATCGTGAATCATGAGGTCGAGATCCGTCCCGCTGCGGACGGATCCGGAATCGACGAGTTCCGGTCGATCATGATGGCCACCGAGGCGGCCTTCGGCTATTCGCCCGCGGTCCTCGACCAGTTGTGGGGCCTCCAGCGAGAACGCTCCCAGGCGGTCGGTATGTACCCCTACGTCGGGTACTTGAATGGCATACCCGCCGGGACGATCAGCGTGTGGCCCCGCGGCACCTTCGCGTGGATCGATGACGTGGCGACCCACCCGGACTTTCGGATGCGGGGCGTTGGACGCACGATGATCTTCGAGGCGTGCAAGCGAGCGATCGAGGCGGGATGCGAGTGGGTCGTCTTGATCTCCGACCTTTTCGATACGCCGCAGGAGATGTACAAGACGCTCGGGTTCCATCCCATCGGAGAAGTCCGCGGCTTCCTCCGCGAAGGTGAATAGGGCGGTCGGGAGGGAAGCTCGGGTTGCAGGTTGTTATAGTCGAATAACTATAACAGCCGAATCTTTCTTAGCCGGGATGGGCGGTCGCCCCGGCGTGGACCTCGGTCTCCAAGGGAAGGTCGCCCTCGTCACCGCGGCGAGCCAGGGAATGGGCCGCGCGACGGCCCTCTCCATCGCGCGGGAAGGGGCAAAGGTCGCGATCTGCGCTCGAAACCAGGGGCCTCTCGACGCCGCCGCTGAGGAGATCCGGAAGGAGACGAACGCGGAAGTCCTGGCGGTCCGCGCGGACGTGTCCAAAGCCGCCGACATCCGCGCCTTCGTCGACGCCGCCACCGCGGCGTGGGGCGGCATCGACCGGCTCGTGGTGAACGCGGGCGGGCCGCCGACGGGCCGCCTCGATGCCTTGACCGAAGAGCAGTGGACGCAGGCCTATGAACTGACGTTCCAGAGCGCCGTCCGGCTGATCCGCCTGTGCGCGCCTTCCATGAAATCGCGGGGAGGAGGGGCCGTCGTCGCGATCACGTCGATCAGTGTGAAGCAGCCGGTCGAGAACCTCCTGCTATCGAACACGATGCGCGCCGCGGTCGTGGGGCTCGTGAGGACCGTTTCGCGGGAGCTCGCTTCGGACCGGATCCGCGTGAACGCGGTCGCGCCGGGCTGGATTGCGACGGACCGGCTCATGGACCTCATGCGGGGCCGTGCGGAGCGGGAGAGTCGAAAGCTCGAGAGCGTCGTGGACGAAAGCCTCCGGGAGGTCCCGCTCGGGCGGTTCGGCGAGCCCGGGGAGGTGGCGGACCTCATCACATTCCTCCTGTCGGAGCGGGCCGCGTACATCACAGGGAACGTGATCCAGATCGATGGCGGGCTATACCGCGGGTTGCTCTAAGCCGGAGGGTCACGGCCGTGGCAGCGGCTTTAGACCTGCCGCTTCGGCTGCTTGCTCGGGATGTTCGAGCACGACCAGCACGACCGGCGGGAGGTGCTGTTCCACGCCCGGCACTGGCGGCACTGCCAGGTGTCCGAGGCGGGGGCGGCCCCCGGTCGGAGGCTGAGGCGGGTCACGGCGGCCCCGCACGACCAGCAGACGGTCAACGCGGCCTCGTTCACGACGCCGCAGTGCGGGCAATCCCACGCGGGGCCGAGGAGCTTCGGGAGCTTCCGCGCGCGGAGGTGCCAATCGACCCACGCGAAGACGACGCCGCCGACGAGGAGAACCAAGAGCGCGCCGGACAGGAGGTCGTCCACGTCGGCGAAAATTCCCGTGCCCGGGTAATATAGGCTCTCGGCCGGATATCAGCCGCGATACTTGGTCGTCGACGTCCGGATCACTGGTTGAACGTCTCGACTTTCTCGTACGTCTGCTTCAGGTACTTGATCAAGACGTCGCGGTTCCGCCGCAGGTGGCTCTCGTACCACACCCGGACGAGGTCGGCGAAGATCCGGTGCAGGTCGTCCACGTTCACGCGGTCGAGCGGCTGGTCGTAGAGCGTGTGGATCGTCCAGATCCGCTTCCACCCGCTGTATTTGTAGTAATGCTCGCCCTCGCAGTACTCGAACGTCACGCGCAGATGGACCTTCCGGTCCGCCTCGACGTAGTTCACCTTGAGCGCGTCCCCGATCCGCCCCTGGTCCATCGATCGGTCGAGGAGCTGCACCGTCTGCACGGCCGCGAGGTTGAATCCGGGGCGCCAATGCCAGTCGCCGTCGGGGAACGTGTCCGGGAACACGCCCCAGTTCGTGTACGACGGCTCCATCGCGAAGTGCACGTTGATCTTGTTGAAGCGCTTCCAGACCCTCCAGAAGTCCTCGATCAACGTCTTGTTGAGCTCGAGCCGGGCGACGTTCTGCTCCCCGACGTCCTCGATGATCTCCTTGGTCTTCTTGTCGAGTTCCGCATCGAGGGAGGAGAACCAGTCATCCCCCTTGGCCTTCTTCGCGGCCATGGCCAAGTCCCTTCTCTCCAGCGCCGAATGAAATGTCTCGCTATATAGGTATTTGTCAGCCGCCTCGGGAGGCGCTATGACTCGAGGGACGAGATGTTGACGATCGCGTAGAACGTGCGAAACGCCTGTTCGAAGTCCGGCGCATCGAACTCGAGGCGGGTGCCGCCGACCCGGCGCACCGCCGGGATCATTGCGGCTAGGTCCGTGTGGTCCGTGCTCTTGAACTCGACGACCATCTCGACCGGCTTCCTCGCCTGCAACGGAGGGATCGACTTGGCGTCCGTCACGGCCTTGGTCGCCTCCGCGCGGATCAATTCGCGCGCCTTCTTCGGATGGAGGTTCTTCGCCGCATTCGCTCCCGTCGCTTCCTTCACGGCGACCGTGTGCACGTTCGGGATCAGGGCCTTCGCCTCCGCGGTGACCGCGGAATCGCCCGTGACGAGGACGACCGGGACCCCATGGTGGCCCGCGAGGTAGGCGTTGATGCCCGTTTCGCCGACCTCGACGCCGTTTACCTCGACCCGCGCGATCCTGCCCGTGTACGTGTGGTCGAGGATCGCCCGCGGGGTGCCCGCCCTCGCATGGTAGCCGATGAACACCACCGCGTCGTACGACTCGTCGAGCCCTTGGACCATCGAGAACGTCCGGGGTGAGCCGCGGACCAACGTCGCGGCTTCGTGGAGCTCCTCAGGCACAAGATTGTCGCAGTTCGCGTGCGAGTCGGCGACCAGGATGTCCGTCGCGCCGGCCTTCGCGCAGCCTTCGATGGCGGCATTCCCTTCCTGCGTCATGAGCCGTCGATTCGCCTGGTACGCTTCGCCTCCCTTCTCCGGGTCCGTCTCCAGCTCCCCGACGATCCCGCAGATTCCTTCCATGTCGATCGAGATGAAGACCTTCACCGCGTCCCCTCGAGGGGAAGGGATTCGCCACCTTAACGCTTCTCGGCGTTCCATCACGTTGCGGTTTCGCGGACTACCGGGCGCACGTTTAAGCCGTGATGCGCGAACGATGTCGACATCAACGGGGCCTGCCCCCAGGAGGAGTTAGACCCCACCATGGCAACGAAGAAACACGCAAAGAAAGCCAAGAAAGGCAAGCGCTGATCGTCGACGCGCTTGAGTTCGTTGTGGAGGTTTTACTTTTTCCTTTTCTTTGCCGGCTCCGCCTTCCGGGCGAGGCGAGAGGCGAGCCGCGCGCGCAGGACGTCGCTCACGACCTTCCCGTCCGCGCGGCCGCGTACGCGTTCCATCACGCGGCCCATGAGCGCCTTCTCCGAATCGGCGCCGCGCGCCCGGATCGTCTCGTCCGAGGCGGCGAGGACTTCGTCGATAATCCGTTCGAGCTCCTCGCGGCCCAGCTCCGTCACCCCCAGCACGTCGATGGCGTCGGAGGCCCGTACCTTCCGGCGGCCCATCTCCCGGAGGATGTCGGGCACCGCCTGCTTCGCGAATCGGCCCGCCTTCAGGAGCGAGAACAGTTCGCGGATGCGGTCCAACGGGATCGCATCCACGTCGATCGCTTGCCGCCGCAGTTCCGGGAACGTGTACAGGAGGACGGTCGCGACGAGCTTCGCCTCGCCGAATTCCCGTGCGATCATCTCGAACGGCTCGTCGCTGCCCTCCTGCACGAGCTGTCGGGCTTGCTGTTCGTGGATTCCGTACTCCCGGGCGAGGCGCCCGGTCGTGATCTCGGGCCGTTCGGGGAGGTGCTCTCGGATCCTCGCGAGCCGTTCCTCCGTGACGCGGATGGGAGGCACGTCCGTCTCCGGATACATCCGCGCCTTCCCTGGCAGCGGACGGGCGTACGCCGTCGTCCCGTCGGGGCGGGGCTCCCGGGTCTCCGGAGGTACGCCTTCGATGGCGGCCCCGGCGCGGGGCTGCATTTCCTCGATCGCGCGTCGGGCTTTCGCCTCCTCCTCCGCGACCAGCACGAACGCGTCGTGCGGGTGGCCGACCTTCAAAGCCTCGCGGACGGCGTCCACCTCGGAGGGCGTGATCCCGTATCCCGGCAACTCGTCCGAGTGAAAGATCCCCGCCACGCCCGCGACGCGAGCATGGGCGGCGAGTTCCGGACCGAGCTTCCCTTTCAGCAGGCCCGCGAAGCCAGGGAGGACCCATCCGAGCACCGTGCCGCCGCGCTCCAGCGCGGCGCGGACGACCTTCGATTGCGTCTCCCGCAACGTGGCGGTGACATCCCTGAAGTCTGACGGAACGGCCCGAACGCCTCGACCCTTCAGTTCGACCGCGACCTCGAGCAGCATCCGTTGCCGCTCGACCTCCTTCTCGACGAACGTGGCGATCATCCGGAGCTCCTGCACGCCTTTGATCTCGATTCGTGCGCCGCCTTCGATGGAGACGTTGAGGTCCTCTCGGATCGTCCCGATCCCGCGCATGACCTTCCGGGTCGCGCGGAGCAGCGATCCGAAGGCGAGGGCGACCTCTCGGGCCTCCTCCGGGGTCTCGATGTTCGGCGTCGTGGCGACCTCCACGAGCGGGATGCCGAGCCGGTCCAATCGGTATGCGACCTCGCCCTCCGTCTCGCCGAGCTTCCGCGCGGCGTCTTCCTCCAGCAGAATCGTCGGCACACCGATCCGTTTCCCGCCCACGTCGAGGTGACCCTCGAGCGCGACGAGCGCCGATCGCTGAAACCCGGCGGTGTTCGAGCCGTCGATCACGAGTTTCCGCATGAAGTCGACCTCGCTGACGGGGCTCGCGTCCAGGAGGAGGGCGATCTCCAGCGCGATGTCGAGTGCCTCGGGATTCGGCGGATGAGGCGGTTCCTCGTCCGCCTCGACGAGGCAGGAGTTCGGGGTGGCCTCGTAGACGAAGGTGAGGTGGCGCTTCGCCTCCTCGATCGCCGCCGCGTCGACCTCCCCCAACTCGGATTGCGTCGGGCGCAAGCGGCGACGAAACCGGATGCCTCCCGGTTCATCGACGAGCGCCGACGCGTCCGCGCAGAACAGCTTGTGCGTCGCGAGCTGCTGGTGAAGTTCGAGCCCCACCTTGAGGCCGAGGCCGCGATAGTCCATCGGCTCACGAAGCCCGGGCCCGGGGATTAAGCCTTTCCCGCGATGGCCTCTTCCGGGACGCCCGCCTTCCGGAGCGTGGCCTCGAGATCCGCAATCCGCCCGATCGCCCGTTCCAATTCCCGCTCGAGTTGCTCAATCCGCGCCGCAGCCTCTTTGAGTTCCGTCCAGAGGATGTGGTACCGCCGGCTCGCGCGGTACTCTCGCAGCGGCTCCGGGTCCGCGGGCTCCGGCTCGCCGTCCGTCGCCAAGATGTTCTTGACGTAGAAGTCTCGGTCGAGCTCCGGCATCGCTTCCATGCGACGGAGGAGGTGCGGCGGATAGTCTGGCTTCAGCGTGGACGCCGCGCGCAAGGCCATCATGACGGCGTACTCGCCGCAGCAGTTGAAGTCCCGGACCGGGACGTGGTTCTCCCCGTGGGTCTCGCGGTGCGTCTGGGCGAGCATGTCCCAGATTCGCCCATACTCGTCTAGGGCCATCATGGTCGATCGGACGAAGGCAAGTCGTCACGGCCGATGTACCTTTGGCTCGCCTCGTGGGCCGTACGCGAGGCCGCGCCGCACCCGGCGCTACCGCTGCGGCTCCCGGTACGGGGACCGCAGGGTGCCCTCCTCCCGCTTCCGGCGGTGCTCCTTTTCGTTCTTGAGCCATGCGAGGAGGCGGGACGCCGCGCCGAAGGGCCGGAACTCGAAGATGACCTTCCCGTGTTCCGCGTCTTCCGTTTCGAGCAGGACGCGTCTCCGCTTCGGGACCACGTCGACCGTCTCCTCCAGGGGGATCTCGTGGTACCGCTTCCCCTTCTTGCCGCCCGGGAGATTGAGCCATTCCATGTCGAGGAGGAGGAGCCGTCGGCGGGTCTGCCACACCCACCCCTCCCGGGGCTGGACCAAGGTCCTTTTCGCGAGGCCAATGGGCTTGTAGATTTCGTACTTCAACGCCCGGTAGCCGATGATCTGATCGCCACCGGAAAGCACGGGCTCGTTCGCCTCCGTGAGGACGACGCCCACCTCGCCGACTTGGTCGATCTTCATTCGGCGACGCTATCCGGGTCCGCGGGATAAGGATGACGAGGGACCGCGGCGCTACTCGGCGAACTCGTCGAGCCCGATTCGTGGATTGATTTCCCCCGCGACGTTCGTGGCCATGGCCCGGGCGACGTCCGCGGGATCGCGTGTGTGCCCGAGGATCCACATCAACTTGACGTACGCCGTCTCCGGACTCATGTCCTCGCCTCCGATCACGCCCGCTTTGATCAGATCGCGTCCGGTGTCGTACACGTGCATGTCGACGCGACCCTGGAGCGTCTGCGTCGTCATGACGATCGTGACGCCGTCTTTCGCGAAGCGGTGCACGACCGGGACGAGGTCCTCGGATACGTGGCCGAGGCCCGTGCCCGCGAGGACGGCTCCATGGACGTCCTGGAGAATCGCCTCGAGTTCGGCGACCTGCTGGCCCGGGTAGAAGTACGCGAGGGCGACCTTCGTGTCGAGCGCGTCGTCTACCTTCGTCGGGCCTCGGGAGCGAGGCAATGCGTGCCCGGCGAGTTCGACGCGGCCGTCCGGGAGGACGCGTCCGAGCGGCGCGGCGTTGAGGGACCGGAAAGCGTCCCGCCGGGACGAGTGCATCTTGCGGACCTTCGTGCCTCGGTGGATCGCCCCGAAGGAATCACTCGTCTCGCCGTGCATCACGGCGACGATCTCGCCGAGGTCCGCGGTCGCCACGCGGGCCGCGCTGAGTAGGTTCGTCGCGGCGTCCGACGACGGACGGTCGCTCGACCGCTGCGCCCCGACGACGGCGACGGGACCCGTCAGCTCGCGGAGCATGAACGACAGAGCCGCGGTCGTGAAATGCAGCGTGTCCGTCCCGTGCGGGATGATCACGCCGTCCGCGCCCCCGTTGAGTTCCTTGCCCGTCTCCCGGGCGAGCCGCTGCCAGTTCTCCGGCTTCAGGTTCTCGCTGTAGATGCTGTAGATGACCCGCGCCCGCACGTTGCACACGTCGAGGAGTTCCGGGACGCTGAAGACCAGCTCCTCCGTCGTGACGGCGGGATGCACGGCCCCCGTGCGATAGTCGACGTACGAGGCGATCGTGCCGCCCGTCCCGAGGAGCGCGACGGTCGGCTTGCCCTGGGTCGGCGGCGGGAGGTGTCGCTCGACGGACGTCGGTGCGTGCTTCGCCGTCACGTCCACGGACTCGATGTCCGCCACTTCGATGCCGACGTTGTATCCGCTCGAGAGCTTGATCGTCAGGATGTCGGGGCCGCTGAATCCGTGGTGCGGCATGACGATTCCCTCGTACCGCTGGCCCTTCGCGCGGACGACGACGGCGTCTCCTTGACCCGCCCTCGAGCGGTCGAGCAGCGCCCGCACCCGTGGCGGGTACTCCATCGTCCCTCGCAACCGGTCGGCCGGATATGGTCTTTGTGCCGCGAAGGCGAAAAGCCCGCATCACCATGGCAGCGTCCGTGGCCCGCACCGCCCGCGAAGTCCTGAACGAGCTGCGCTGGCGTGAGCCCCGTCGGCTCTCCGGCGCGGAGCTGTGGTACGCCGACCGGGCTCACCCGGAAGGCTTTCGAGTGATCCGCGGCTCCGAGATTGTCGACCTCGAGCGCCGCTATTTCACCACCGCCGGAGCGCGCCTCCCGTACTATAAGATTGTCCGGATCGAGTGTGCCGGGGAGGTGCTTTTCATCCGACGGGCCACTCGCTAAAGGGCTTTCCAGATGGCCGGAGACAGGACGAGAACGAAAGGGGTGGCGGCTTCGCTATCGAGGCGCGGGGGTGCGAAGCCGATCTTGCCGGCTCACGTGTGCTTGGACCAGGGGAGGTACGGGTTCGCCGCTGCCAGGATTGCGCCGAGGAGCCCGATGACGCCGCCGATCGTTCCGGGAAGGCCGCCGAAAGCGAGCAAGACGACGCTTACGACGCCCGCCACGATCGCGCTGTTCATCAAGTTCTTGTGGCCGATCTTGGGCGCAATCAACAGCGCAGCCCCAAGGACGACGTCGACCACGAGGACCGTCGTCGTGCTCGCGAGCTGGTTCGCTGCGATACCGCCCTGAGCCCAGTCGATCGCGTACAAGAGGACGGACAGGAGGATCGCCAGCGCGCCCCCGAGCATCAGCAGCAATTCATGCGGCTGCTTGTCTGCGAGGTCCGCAATCGCCGTCCTGCCGGCCGATTCGTAGCTTTGGGTCATGGTGCCCGGGCCACGGCCTCCCCCCGCTGATAAGCGTTCCTTTCCCGACCGCGGCCGGTGATAATCAACGGAGTTGAGAATCACATTCAGTAACACCGGACCGAGTCGGCGATGCGGTTTTCCCGGGGTGTGCCATGCCCCTTCCGGTATCACGATGCCCGGTTTCCCTGAAGAGGTCCTGACGCGAACGAAGAAAGGCGAGACCGAAGTCCGCTCGTTGATTGACCGCGGTCGGTATGTCCGATACCACTACCTCCACCCGGAGACAGGTCAGCCCATGGAAGGGGGCAAGGTGAAGCTCGTGCTGCTTTCCGACGCGGGCCGCAAGGAGGAGTTCTTCATCATCCCGACGAAGTCGGAACGCGCCCTCCTCGTCCCCGCCGCGGAGAAGGGTCCCCGGAAAATCTGGGATGGAACGAAGGCCGTCGAGCTATAGCTCGGACAGCGTAGCGCTGGGTTCGTTCGGTTCACGGCGGAACGAGATCGTATACGATTCGGTCCGTCTCGCGCCCTTTCGACCGCTTTTCCAAGATGCGCACCTGGCCGATCTCGGAGACGCTCTTCAAATGGGTCCCGCCACACGGACAGTAGTCGGCCGATCCGATTTGGATGATGCGTAACCGGCGCACGGATTCGGGGATGAGCTCGAGGAGCGCGCGATCCTCGATCTTCCCCTGCACGACGACGCGGTCCTCCTCGAAGATCGAGACGTCCTGAGCCGTTCCGATGACTCGATTGCACTCGTCCTCGATTCGTTTCAGGTCGTCCGGTGTGAAGTTCGCGGGTTGGAAGTCCACGCGGCTGTAGTCCGTGTGAATCTGATTGCCGACCGTCCGGGCGCCGTAGATGCGGAACACGAGACCGGACATGAGATGCTGCGACGTGTGCATCCGCATGTGTTTGTACCGCCGCTCCCAGTCGACGATTCCATGGACCGAGTCGCTCGACGGCATGCGATCGAGATAGTGCTTGATGACCCCCTTTTCCTTCATCACTCGGAGGACCTTCGATTCGCCGCCGCTCCACCCGAGGACGCCCGTGTCGTACGGCTGGCCGCCGCCGTCCGCGTAAAACAGCGTCTGGTCTAGGACAACGAAGTCGGGTCCCCGGTCGACGACCGACGCGTCGAACTCGCGGGCGTAGCACGGGTCCGGATCTTGCCCCCCGCGCTCCGCCATGTAAAGCACCCGCGTCGCCATGCGGCTAGGGAACGTGGCTGCCCGCATATAGGATTCTCCTCTGAGACGCCGCGATAGGAGTCAGACCACAAGCGATAAATCATCCGAGCATTTCGAGGCTTGCGTGGCCGCGAACCGTCCGAAGCCCCATTCCCCTTCGATTGAGGTCGTGATCTACTTCGGATTTCTCCTCGCGTTCCTGGGACTCCTCGCGGTCATGTCGGGCGTCCTCGGGGTGATTCCGCTGGACATCGTGTTCGTCGGCTTCATCTTCGTGGTGCTCGGCGCCGTCGTCATGATGGACCGCGTCATCGGATAGCCGGTCGAAACCCGAGTTCGACCGCCCGCTTGCCCTCACCCGCCGTCGTGCCACCCGCAGCGTCTCCGCCGAGACGTCTCGGCCGGTGACCCGATGCCACGCCGAACGAGCGGCACGCCGAGCGCGAAGGTCCCGCCCAGGAACATCGAGGACGTCGACGAAAGGGGCCCCGACGGCGGAAGAGCTCGTGAATGAATGGGTAGGCCTGCGACCGTTCACTTCCCAAGAACCGCACGCGCGATGACGAGCCGCTGGATTTCCGACGTGCCCTCATAGATCTCCGTCACCCGCTGGTCGCGGTACAGCTTCTCGACGACGTAGTCTTTGATGAAGCCGTACCCGCCGTGGATCTGCACGGCCGAATCGACCGCGCGGTGGGCCGCCTCGGAGGCGAACAGCTTCGCCACGCTCGACTCGTAGGTGTGCCGCCGCCCGAGGTCCTCCAGGTGGGCGGCCCGGTATGTCAGGAGGCGCGCCGCCTCGATCTCCGTCGCCATGTCCGCGAGCTTCCACTGGATCGCCTGGAACTCCGCGATTTTCTGTCCGAACGCCTCCCGCTCCCTCGCGTACTTCAGCGACTCCTCGAGCGCGCGCTGAGCGATCCCGAGGGCCTGCGCCGCGATGCCAATCCGTCCGCCGTCGAGGGTCGCCATCGCGATCGTGAAACCTTTGTTCATCTCGCCGAGCAGGTTGTCTTTCGGGATCCGCATTTCGTCGAATCCGAGGACGACCGTGTCGCTCGCGCGGATCCCCATCTTGTCCTCCTTCTTCAGCACGGAGAACCCTTTCGCGTCCGTGGGGACGATGAACGCCGAGATGTCGTGCTTGTTTCGGCCCGTCCGAGCGTACGCGATGACGATTTGGGCGGCGGAGGCGTTCGTCGCGAACGACTTCGTCCCGTTCAGGACCCACTCGGGTCCGTCGAGCGTCGCCGTCGTCCGCATCGCCGCCGCGTCGGAACCGCTCCCGGGTTCCGTGAGGGCGTAGGCCCCGATCGACTCGCCGCGGGCCACGGGCCCGAGATACCGGCGTTTCTGCTCCTTCGTCCCATACCGGAGGAGCGGCTCGCAGACGAGGCCGTTGCACACGGCCGCGATGACCCCCGCGCTCGCGTCGGCGCGGGAGAGTTCCTCGATCGTGATCGCATAGCACACCGCGTCGAGGCCCGACCCGCCGTACTTCTCCGGGACGAACACCCCCATCAGGCCGAGCTCGCCCATCTTCTTCGCCCAGGCGGTGGGGAACTGCTGGCTTTCGTCGAACGCACGGGACTGGGGGACGATCTCCTGCTCGGCAAACTCGCGTACCGTCTTGCGGGTGATTTCCTGCGTCTCCGTGAGCCCGAAGTCCATCGCGTCCGTCGAAGGTCCTTCGACCGGATAAAATCTCCGCGGCGCGCGAAGCTTGATGCGTTGCGACTCCCTCGCCGACCGCGTGCCGATGTCGCTCGAACCCCTGCAGACGACGGATGCGCACGCCTACTGGCGGGTCTTCGTGTCCGGCCGGGGGGACCTCCCGACCCAAGACCTGAAGGTCCATCTCGACCGGTACCTGGCCCTCCCGCCGGAAGAGCAACGGGCCCACTTCGCCTTTCGGATGGACGGCCGAATCGTCGGGGCGATCCGGCTCGGGCACGGGGAGATCTCCGGATTCTCGATGGACCCCGCCCACGCGTCGGAGACGACCGGGGCCCTCCTGAGGGCGGTCGATTTCCTCCGGGCGGCCGGCGAAGGCCCGATTACGGCCCACTACGAGGACCGGTACGAGCCGTCGTTCGCGGGGCTCGGGTTCCGGCGAATTTTCGCCCGGATGTGGATGGAGGCCGCGACGGTGCGTGCCCCCATCCCCGACGGCGTCCGACTCGTGCATCCGGAGGAAGCGGAGATCGCGCGGCTCACGGCGTTCCTCATGGAAGTCTACGAAGGCCATGTGGAACAGCAGCACGGGCTGCACACGGGCACGGAGGAGGAGTGGCGCGACTACGTCGGAGGACTCCTCAAGGGCGATTCGGGCCGGTTCATGCCCGACGCGTCGTTCGTGACCCTCGACGGCACGCGAATCGTCGGCGCGATCCTCATCACCCACTGGATGGGCATGCCGCTCGTCGCGGAACTGGGCGTCGCGAAGGACCGCCGCGGTCGGGGCCTCGGCCACGCCCTGCTCCAGGCGGCGATGAACCGGCTCGAGGGCCTCGGCGAGCGGCGGCTCGCGCTCTACGTGACGGTCGGAAACGATCCGGCGGTGGCGCTGTATCGGTCCGCGGGGTTCGTCCAGGTCGGCGGGCAGTCCGTCACCGCGCGGATCGAGCCGTGATTATTCTCACCCGTGAATCCAGCGAGCGTAGACTTAAGGACCGTCGGTCCGCATCGAACGTCCGGTCGGGTCGATGGCGGTCTCCGCGGAGCAGTTCGTGGTCCTCGTGCTCAGCATCTCGTGCGGCGTCCTCGGGGCGTTCCTGCTCGCCCACAGAGGCGTGCGGATGATGCGAGGCGGCCTGTTGTACCGACTCAGCGTCGGTCTCGCCGCGGTCGGGATTGCGTTGAGCCTCAGCGCGGCCGCGCGGATCCTCTTGGCCGACACCCCCGTCCCGGATGCCTTCCTGGTCGTGGCGCTCGTCGTCTTGTTCTACGTCGGATACAGCGCGTGGCTCAGCGCCCATCAGATGCCGGCCGAAGCGTGAGATCGTGGGTGCGGAAGGGGCGTACGAGCGCATCGAGGCCGACATGAGGGCCATCTGGGGTGACATGGCCCTTGCGATGCTGCGGAAGCGGCTGCGCGACGTACGCGCGGACCGCTCGTCCCTCACGCGGGACGACCTGGTCAAGGTCGTCGAGCTGCTCCGCGCCCGGACGCTGCCGTCCATCATCGGCGAGGAAGGGGCGGACGTGAAGGCGAGGCAGTATCTCGAGTGGATCGCAGACGGCTCGTGAGCCGTGGCGGGATCTTCTCGACATCGTCGCTGCGGTCCAGCTCGCGTGGAGTGCGCGATGCAATCGAAATCCTCCGCGGGCCCTTTCTCGATCGACTCGACAGGCTCACGCCGCCGGAAAACTCACGGTGTGGCCCTCCGCCTGGCGTTGCGTCTTGGCGGGAGCCCGGATTCGGAACCCTTTGCGGCGGGCGTATCGGTGCATGATTCCCAGGATGTACCGCCCGCCGATCCGGCCCGTCGCGACGACCATCGCCTTCATCAGCGGAGGGAGCTGCGTCAGGCGCCAGAGATCTTCGTCGATTTCCATGAGCACGTGCCGCCACGCACGGTACGCGACGTTGAAGCGCGACTCGTCGATCATCTCGTCGAGGTTGTAGAACTCTTCGCCTCGTAGCACGCCGATCGGCACGAACGTCAGCGGCGCCGTGACGAAGTGCGCCCCCGGAATCTGCTCCATCCGATCGATGAGGTCGACGGTCATCCACGCATCGTCCGGCGTCTCTCCGGGGAGGCCCAGGATAATCGTGAAAGCGGGGTACCAGTAATTTCGGCACAAGATCTCCGTGCCTTGGACCACGATGTCCGGCCACTCCTCCGCCGTGAATGGCGCCGCCTTCCGGTGAAGGACGGCGCGCGAGAGGGACGGGCTGCCCGTCTCGATGCCGCTCTGGATTCCGACGAGCTTGTCCGGGCCTGCCCTCACGATCTCGGAGAGGTCTTCGATCAGCCCCGGGTTCGTCACGGCCGCGCTGACGGTCCCGTGCGTCGGATAGCAGTGCGAGACGCCCGGTTGGCCCATGACGAAACGGAAGAGCTCCTTGACGGCGTCTTCGTTCGGCTCCATCGTCCTCCAGTTCTCGAGCTGGTACAGGAAGATGTCGTCCGAGTGCAGTTGGATCGACGATTGGCCGATTCGAGCGTTCATTGCCACTTCGTCGGCGATGTAGTCAAGGGGGAAGTACCGCGGACGGCGGAGCGTCACCTCGCAGAACTCGCAGCCGCGGCCGCACCCGCGCATGACCTCGTTCATCGCGTGCATCGTGGGCCCGAGGATCTTCGGGATCTGCTCGACGGACGGCGCGGTCGCGTTCGTGAATCGCATCACGGGCGGCGCGTCTCCGTTCGCAATCCGGTCGAAGATCTCGGGGACGAGGTGGTCGACCTCCCCATGGACGATGTGATCAATCCCCAGGGATGCCTGCATCTCGGTGCGATAGTCGAAATGCCATGCGCCCGGTCCGCCCAGGACGACCTTGTATTTCCGCCCGGGACGCTGCACGTGCCCGACCAGTTCGAGGAACTTCGCCTTCGTGTAAGGGGTCAAGATGCCGCCCATCGTGAAGGACATGCTCACAGGCCCGAGGCCGAGCGGATCCATCGAGTGCAGCCCCACGATTTCCGTGTCGTCCGTGATGTAACGGTCGATGTCATCGGGCGGGGCGATGACGACCTCCTCGCGCCCGTGCGCACGGGCCAGCGACGCCTCGACCTTTCGAAGGCCGTAGGGGACCCGGACGGGCCGGCCGTCCCCGTCGAGCTTCGGCGGGTCCGCGAGAATCCGGAAGACGAGCCGCGAGTGCCAGAAGTCGGTGGGGATGCAACTGAAGAACGTCGCCAAGGGAACGTTCCGGTAGTCCGTCATCAGTGTATAGTCGGCCGCGAGCACGTATCTTGCCATCGCCCCCCCACCGCTAGACGGACGAGCGTCCAGACGGAGTTCGATGAGCGTCAGGTCCCGTAGACCCCCGGATTGGCCCGTGCCGTTAGATATAGATTGCGTTTCCGTGGGACGGACTGGTTCCCGAGCCTCATCGGCGGTTCGTCTCCGGACTCCTTCGAGAGACCGAAGGGTTCATCGCCGACGTCCGGTTCGCCGCGCGCGAGGCGGTGCCAATGGTGGACGTCGGCGAGAAGGCGCCCGATTTCACGCTCCTGAGTGACGAGGCGAAGCCGGTGACGCTCTCGAAGGAACTCGGCCACGGTCCCGTCGTCCTTTCGTTCTACGTGTTCGACTTCACGAACGTGTGTCGAGGCCAGCTCTGCGCGATGCGTGACTCGCTCGGCGCGATCGAGTCGCACGGTGCGAAGGTGTACGGAATCAGTACGGACAGCCACCACAGCCACCGCGTGTTCAAGCAAGAGAATCGAATCAACTATCCGTTGCTGAGCGACTGGAACCGGAGCGTGAGCAAGGCGTACGGAGTGCAGTACGACCGCTTCGGAGACTTCGGCTTGCAAGGCGTCGCGAAGCGGTCCGTCTTCATCCTCGACAAAGACGGCATCGTGCGGTACAAGTGGGTCACGGAAGACCCGAAAGTCCCCCCGGACCACGCGCGGGTCCTCAAGGAGCTCAAGGCGCTCTCGACGTGAGCCCGAGGTACGCCCGGATTTGCTCGGCGCTCCGGACGGCCGGCACTCGGGGGAGCGGCGCCTCGAAATCGCGCGGGGCGCCCGTGTTCACGAGGACCACCCGATCGTCCTGTGTAATCGTCCCTTCGTCGTAGAAGCGGCGGAGTCCCGCCAGGGTCGCGGCCCCTTCCCGGCATGCGCCGACGCCCTCGAGGGCCGCGAATGTCCGGGCCGCGACGGCGATCGCCTCGTCGGATACCGAGACCGCGGCGCCCCGCGTCTCCCGGAGCGCCCGGAGGACGATGCGGTCCCCCACGGTCGAGGGGACGCGCAGCCCGGCCGCGCTCGTCTTCGGGTTCGGCCACGGCTCGGCCGACTCCCGACGTTCCTGCCACGCGCGCACGAGGGGCGCGCACCCGGCGGCCTGGACGAGTCCGATCCGGGGCCACGGCCCTTCGAACCAGCCGAGTTCCCGGAGCTCCCGAAGGGCCTTCCACATGCCAGCGATTCCGGTCCCTCCCCCCGTCGGGAAGAGGATCCAATCCGGCATCGTCCCGAGGGCTTCCCAGATCTCCAGCAGCATCGTCTTCTTTCCTTCGACGCGATACGGCTCCCGTAGCGTCGCGACGCTGAACGTCGGCGTGGTCTGCGCGAGATCCTGGACGATTCGGCCCGCGTCCGCGATGTCCTCATCGACCTGGAGGAGGTGGGCGCCGTAGGCGAGGGTTTCCGACGCCGCGGCGATCGGTCCATCTTTGGCCATGACGACGATCGCCCGCACCCCGTACGTGGCGGCGTACAAGGCCAGCGCGGCGCCCGCGTTCCCCGCGGTCGGCACCGCGAGGGTCGACGCGCCGAGGGCCTGGCCCATCGGCACCGCCACCGCCATGCCGCGCGCCTTGAACGTGCCTGTCGGATTGAGTCCCTCGTCCTTGACGTGCAACGCGGCCAGCTTGAGCCGCGCGACCCGTCCGCCGCTCCCGATCCGGTCTAGCT
Source organism: Thermoplasmata archaeon (assembly GCA_036395115.1). Classification (NCBI taxonomy): domain Archaea; kingdom Methanobacteriati; phylum Thermoplasmatota; class Thermoplasmata; species Thermoplasmata archaeon. Next base: position 36,428 of record DASWDU010000012.1, read on the forward strand.
TGTAAAGCGGCGTGCCACCCTCGCCGCGGGAACGGATCTCGGTCTCGTTCAGCGGGAGTAACGGGGCGTATCGCCACAGATCCTTTCGCGCCGGGAGATCCTCCCGCCGGAGATCGCCCCATTCGTATCGCGCGAACAGCGGAGCGCCGCAATCGCAGACGTTCCGCAGCCGGACCTCGTGCTTCTTCGAACAACCGGTGCACTCGAGGAACGCGGGACGCACGGTTCGGGCATGTCGACGATGCGCATACAGTTTGTTCCACGATGTCTTTATCCACGCAGGCGCATTCGATGCGATGATGGCGGCTACGACCCCCGCGCTGAAACTCGGCCCCGCGTACGAGGGGATGGTCACTGCGATGCGGGCCCGTGGCCGAATCTTGGTCGCGTACTCCGGAGGCGTGGACAGCGGCCTGGTGGCTCGGGTCGCTCGTGACGCGGTCGGCGGGGACGCGCTCGCCGTGATCGCGGACGCGGAGTCCCTGGCTCGACGTGAGCTCGATGAGGCGCTCGCCGAGGCCGCGGAGATTGGGATCGCGGTAAAGGTAATCCGCGTGTCGGAGTTGGCGAACGATCGGTACGTCGCGAATCCCACGAACCGTTGCTATTTCTGCCGACAGGAACTCGGTGGGGCGTTGCGGCCGATCGCGGCGGAACTCGGTTACCAAGTCATCGCCGACGGCGTGAACCTGTCCGACCTCGGCGACCATCGACCTGGAATTCAAGCGATGAACGAGGCCGGTTTCTGGCATCCCCTCGTCGAGTTCGGCCTCGCGAAGCAGGACGTCCGGGCGCTCGCGGAGGCTCTCGGTCTGACCTTCTACGACAAGCCGAGCAACGCGTGCCTTTCCTCCCGCATCCCGCACCAGACGCGCATCACCGTCACGCTGTTGCAACAAGTCGAGGCCGCCGAGGCCTATCTGCGAAGCCGCGGGTTCCGCCAAGTCCGCGTCCGTCATCACGGTGAAATCGCCCGAATCGAAGTGGTCCCTGAAGACATTCCTCGCCTCCGCTCGATCGAGGAGGAGGTCGCGATGACGCTTCGATCCATCGGATACCAACGGACCCTGATTGACCCGAACGGCTACCGTTCCCTTGGCTGAATTGGCGCGTCACTGCCCGGGCTCTACGGCACGAGCAGGCCCGTGAAGTACATGAAAAGAATGCCGGCCAGGATGCTCACGAACCCGCTGCGCATCCGATCGGGCGCATACGAGGCCTTCACCAACTCCACGATGACGTAGAGGAGCGCGCCCGCCGCCGCGGCGAAGAATAGAGTCCCAAGTGCGCCGGAGTCCGACAAGGAGCCGATCATGCTGCCGATGATCGTTGGGAAGCCCGCCACGAAGCCCAGGAGCAGGAACTCGCCTCTCCCCGTGGGCTCCGCTGCGATCGGAGCGGAGACGCCGAGCCCTTCCGTGGAGTTGTGGATGAAGAACCCGATGACGAGCAGCGTCGTGAGGCCGATGGTCCCCGCGGCATAGGACGCGCCAATTGCGAGGCCCTCGCCGAGGTTGTGCAGGCCGATCCCGAGAGCGATCGTGAAGGCGGTGAACAACCTCGGGGTTCCCATGAACTTCCAGGGGGTCGGGCGTGCTGTCCCCGGGGCAGCGGTCCCGACTCGCCCTCTTCGGCCGGCCACGAGGACCGGTCCCAGGAGGCCGACGACCAAGCCGAGAGCCAAGAGCGAGGGACTGCTCCCCGGTGCTTCCGCCAACTCGACGCCCTCGTGGGTCACGTCGACGAAGAGAAAGAGGAGAATGCCGACGGAGAAACTAAGAAGCACGGCCCTCCAGGCACTCGAGAGTCTTTTGAAAGCCCACAGAGGCATCAGGCCGAGGTATACAGGCACGAATCCCGCGATTAGTCCGAGGAAAGCCGCGTAGAGAAGGTCCGCCATCACGACACACCGGTTCGCACGCGCGGGGCGACGGCCGCGGCCACACCCCGAGTGACGGTCGCCAGCGATCTCGTCATCGTCTCCCTTCGTCGTGTCATGGCGACCCTTTCGGAAGGTCGTGCGCTATGGGCAGTGTGCCAAAAGATAACGGCCTTATAAGGATTCGCCGCGAGCCCGGAGATCGCCCGCTGGAGACCGCAGCGCAAGCCTCTGGAATCCATGGCGCCGCGACGACCCGGGGCGGGAAGCAGGACGGAAGGCCGAGCGCAGCCGCCCCATGCCGGCGGCTCATCCGCAATCGTCGAACGAAGCGGGGCGTCAGCGGTCTATGGACTAATCTTGATGACTTTCGTCGGGCACGCCGTCTCGCACGCCATGCAGTCGATGCAGTCCGACTCCCGGATCATGTCGGACTTGTCGCACCGGTACTTGTCCCATTCCTCGCCGCCCTTCTCGACGATCTTGTCGTTGCCCGTTCCCTTCTTGCCCGGGGCGAGGAGCCACTCGAATACGTCGACGGGACAGACGTCCATGCACACGCCGTCCGCGACGCATCCGTCGAAGTCGACGGCGACGTGGGTGCCGTGGATCCCGAGCTTCGTGGGGTACGCCTTGCCGTCTGCGTCGGGCCGTTCCGTGCCCTCCGCGAAGACCTTGTGGTCGAAATGGGTCCCCGTCTCCGGATACTCGTCGGGCTTGTTCATGAAGTCCGGATCGATCGGTTTTGCGTTGAAGTCCACTTCCCGCGACATGCGGTCGCCTCCCTGGGCGATGCTCGCCCGACCCGGTAACCGGGCCGAGCAATGGCTTGTATACACCCCCCCTTTTTGACCTTTCCGGTTTCACGGAGAGGCCGCGGGTTCCGGAGGCTCCTGATAATCTCGGCCGCCTGAGTTCGAAATCTATTTCGCATACTCTCGCCGTGGCCGGGATCGTGGCGAGACGACCCGGCCCGCGGACCCGCGCCATCCACGGGCGGCGACGAAAGGGCCACGGGCCGCTCGTGACGCCGACCTACGCGAGCTCCACGTGGGCCCTCGACTCGGCGCGTCAGGGTGCGGAGTTCGCGGTCGAATCCGGGCCTGAAGCATATTACACGCGATGGGGCAACCCAACCCTCCGAGACCTCGAAGAGGCGCTCGCCGACCTCGAGGGCGGTGCGCGCGGCCTCGTGACCGGATCCGGGATGGGTGCAATCGCCTCCGCCATCCTGTCGTGCGTGGACGCGGGCGATCATGTCGTCTCGGGCTCGAGCCTGTACACCGCGACTACGGAAATCTTCACACGTCTCCTGCCTCGGTTCGGCGTGAAGACGACCTTCGTGGATCCGCGTCGTCCGCGCGCCTGGATCGAGGCGGTGCGACGGAACACGCGACTCGTGTACGTCGAGACCCCTGCGAACCCGACCATGATGATCACGGACATCCGCGAGGCCGTGCGGGCCGCGCGTTCCGTTGGAGCTCGGACCCTCGCCGACAACACGTTCGCGACGCCGATTAACCAGCGTCCGATCCTGTTGGGCGTCGATGCGGTCCTGCACAGCGCGACGAAGTACATCGGGGGCCACAGCGACGTCGTGGCGGGCGCGGTCGTCGCCGCAAAAGCCGAGCTGTTCGACCGGATCTGGTTCACCTACAAGATGCTCGGCCCGACGCTCGGTCCCTTCGAGGCGTTCCTCGTGCGCCGCGGACTGAAGACGCTCCCGTTACGGATGCGCGTCCACGAGTCGAACGCACAGGCTCTCGCCGAATTCCTGGAGGCGCATCGTGCCGTGCGCGTCGTGCACTATCCCGGATTGCCGTCGTTCCCGCAACACGCCCTCGCCGGGAAGCAGATGTCCGGGTACGGCGGGATGTTGAGCTTCGAGCTGAGCGGAGGATACCGCTCGGCGAAGGCGTTCGTGGAATCCGTGCGTGTCGCAACGCTGGCGGTGAGCCTCGGCGGTGCGGAGACGCTGGTCCAGCACCCCGCTTCGATGACGCACGGCCCCTTGACGGACGCGGAGCGTCGGGTGAGCGGGGTCACCGAAGGACTCGTTCGCGTGAGCGTCGGCCTCGAGGACGCGGACGACTTGACTGACGATTTTGATGCATCCATTCGAAAGGCGTCCCGATCGCGTCGCTCCGGGTAGCGCGGCGGATGTCTGCGATCAGAACTCCACGCCGAGTTGGTGGGCGAGGGCTCGGAGTTCCTCTTCTTTCTTACGCATCTTCTCTTCGCGGTCGAGGAGTTCCATCGCCTTCTTCTGGATAATCTTCACACGGCTCTCGACATCTCTCCTCCAGTCTTCCAACGCGCTGCCGCTCGGGCCGCCCATCTTCTCCATCTCGGCGAGCTTCGCCCGCAGGCGCTCCACCTCGGCCGTGAGCTTTGACGTCTTCGCGTCGAGTTCCTGGCGATCCGACTGGACGACGCCCTCTTTGCCCTCCAAGATTTCCATCCGCGTATCGAGGCCTCGTTCGCGCTCCACAATCTTCCCTTCGCGGGCGCGCATTTTCTCCTCTTGGTCCAGCACTTCGAGGGCCTTCTTCTGAAGGAACCGGAGGTTCTTCGTGACCTCGGCCTGCATTCCGTCCGCTTGGGCGCGGAGCCGCTCCGCCTCTCGCTTGAGCGTCTCTGCCTCGTCTCGCGCGGCGAAGCTGACGCGGCCGTCCTCCTCGATCTGAGCGCGTTGCGACTCCAGCTCGCCCCGCGTTCGTTCGAGGGACCGCATCGCCTCTCCCAGCTCGGCATCCTTCGCCGAGAGGCTGACCGTTCGTTTCGAAAGTTCCGCCTCCGCCGCCCGGCCCGCATCCTCTCTCGCCCGGATTTCCCGCTCCTTCTTCGCAAGGTCTTCCATGAGATTGTCGGCCCGCTGCAGCTCCATGGTGAGAGTCTGCTCCTTCGTCGATAGCTGCGCACCTCTCGCGTCCAAGGCGCTCGCACGCGAGTCGATTTCCCTTTGCCGGGCTGCGAGCCGGTCCGATAGGCTGGTGACTTGAGCCGATTCCTGATCGAGCGCCGTCTTCCGCACTCGGATCTCCGCGGAGGCCGAGGCCAAATCGTGCTCCGCGATCGTCATCTTCGTCTGCCTCGCCTCGAGTTCTTTGACGGCAGCATTGGTTTCCAGTTCCTTCGTTGCGAATTTTTGCGAGGCTTCGTTGACTTGGGCGATCCGCGCCTGCAGGTCCCGTTCCGCCTTCTCCGCATCCGCGCGGCGCTTTTCGAGGATGTCTTGCTGCGCGACGAGCTCGTCGGCTTGCCGCTTCGCCGCCTTCTCGGCCTCCTGAGCGACGAAGATCCGGCGCTGAGCCTCGGCGACGAGCCGCTCCGCTTGCTGGGTCTGTTGGCCCGCTGCGTCCCGAGTCGCCTCGAGCTGTTTCAGTTCCTCGGCACGCTTGGCGGACCACACGGACCTCTCCGACTCGAAGGTCTGTCGGGCTCGGAGCAGATCGTCCTCACCCGCCCTCAGCTCCGCGATCCGAGCCTCCGACCGTTGCCAGGCCGCATCCGCCTCGCTCGCTTTCGACGCGGCGGTCTTCGCTTGCGACTCGAGTTTCGATCGCTCGAGATCGAGCTGGGCCATCGCGGCCCGCGCCGAGCGCTCGCGGCCGTCGATCTCTTCCATCCGCTTCGCCAATTCGGCCGCTCGCGCCTCAGCCGTCGCGTTCATCTGGCCCTGCTGCATCCTCAGGTCTCTTTGGAGCGTTTCCGATTCCCGCCGCTTCTCCGCGCCCTCCGATTCGAACCGCTTCACCATCTCGTCAAATTGGGAGGCGCGCTCGTTAATGTCCTGCTCCCGACGACTGGACAAACTCGCTCGTGCGGAGAGTTCGGTCGCCATCGTCTCGGCCTGGCGCTCCTTCGTGTCCAAGTCCCGGAGGCGGGCTTCCAAGTCCTGCTCCTCCGCTCGTAGGTCCACCTCCCGCGCGGAGAGGGCCCTCTCCCGAGCCGCCATTTCTTTCGCCTTCGCACCGAGGGTTTCCTGGAGCATGCTCGAGTCCCGCTCGATCCGCTCGCGCTCGGCCTTGAGATCGGCTTCCTTCGCCGCGAGCGCGTGGCGGGTCGCTTCCGCCTCGGACCGGACCCGCGCGGCTTCGGCGTCGTAGCGGTCTTTCATATGCATCAGCTCGAGCTGGCGGGCCTCCAGCTGCTGGGTCTCCACCTGGACGTCGCCCCTCTCTCGCTGAAGTCGCTGCTCCACCTCGCGGAGCGTTTCCTCCGTGGACGCAATCCGAGTGTCCCGCTCGAGGAGGTCGCGGGCTTTCAGCTCCGCGGCGAGCGCGTTCTTCTGGATCTCGTTTTCCATCTGTTGCAGCCGCTGCGTTCGCGTCGTTTGCTCCTGTTCGAAGTCGGAGCGCCGCAGGCTCAACTCCCTCTCGAGGGTGTCCAAGGCCTCCGTCCGATCCGTGAGCTCGACCGCGTGGCGGGCCGTTTCTTCGCGCGCCGTGCGCTCGCGAGAGTCGAGTTCGAGGGTCCGCTGCTCAATTTCACGGAGGACCCCGTCGGCCTTGGCCTGTAGTTCCGAGGCTTGGCGAGTCGCCTCCGCGGTCGCCGTCTCACGACGACTCAGCTCCTCGTCCGTCTTCGTGGCCCGTTCGGTGGCCGTCCGGACCTTCTCCTCCAGGTCCTTGACGGTATCTTCTCGCTCCTCGACGCGCCGGACCCGATCCGCCCATGAGGATCGAAGGTCCGACATCTCCTTCTCGAACGTGTCCCCCTGCTCCTTCAGGAGCGCCTGTTGCGACTCGAGCGTCTTCTGCCACGTCCGGAGCTCCTCCGCGCGCCGGGCTTCTTCGTCCCGCAGGTGCGCGGCTTTCTCATCGAGCTCTCGGGTGAGCGTCGCGAGCTCGGCCTTCCGGACTTCCAGGTCGGCGCGCGACTTGTCGGTCCTCTCTTCCTCGATTTCAAGGGTTTCCTCCCGGGACGCGAGTTCGGACAGACGCCGGCCGCTCTCCTCCGCCTGGGAACGGATCGCTTCCTCCTTCTCCCGGGTCGACTGCTCCCGCGATTCGAGCTCAATCTCCTTGGAGAGAATCGCCTGGTTCCTCTCGATGCGGCTCGTATCGAACGTCTCCTTGTCGTGGGCCAGCCGGAGTTGGGCTTCCCCGACGTCCTTCGCCTGGGCGTCGAGATCCACGCGCCTGCGTCGAAGTTCGTCCTCGTACTGAGCGGTCCGTTGCTGGAAGTCCTTTCGCTCGACGTCGAAGGCGCCGCGCGCCTCCTCGAGGACGACGCGATTCTCCGACAACGCCGTCTCGCGATCTTCGACGGATTTCGCCCGCTCCGCGAGTTCCCGGGAGGCCGCATCGGTGATTGCCTTCAGGCTTTGGAGTTCCGACTCCTTCTCCGACACCGCGGCCTCGCGAGCCTCGAGTTGCGCCTCGACCGGCTGGATCCGCTCTTCTCGGCGGGCGAGGTCGTCCGCCTTCGCGGCCGCTTCCCTCTTGGCCGTCTCGACCTCGACGACTCGTTCGTCGAGGGTCCGTCGGAGCTCCAGGAGGTCTTTCTGGTCCGCTTCGAACCGCTGGCGGTCCTGCGTGAGTCCCGCCACGTCTCGGACGACGGCCGATTCCCGACGATCAAGGTCTTGGCGCGATGTCTCGAGGTTTGCCGACATTGCGCTCAATCGAACGGACTCCGCCTTCAACCGGGCATCCTCTTCCCCGACCGCCGCCTCCTTCTCTCGGAGGGTCGTCTCGGTCTTCGCGGCGCCGTCCTCCCGCGCCGACACGGCGTCGGACCTCGTGGCGACCGCGGCGGCCTGTGCCTGCGTCTCCGCGGAACGTCGATCCAGGGAGGTGCGCAGCTCTTCGGTCTGCCGCGACAGCTCGTCGACCGCCGTTCGTCCCTCCGCGAGCGTCTGTTCCCGTCGGATCAGATCTTGTTCTTTCGCCGCCAACGCGCCGGTGTCCGCGTCGATTTTCGTCTGGGCCAGTTGCACTTGGCGGAGCGTCGATTCGATCTCGACCGCCCGCGCTTCGCTGGCGCTTTGCCGTTCGTCGAGCGTCTGAGCGCGTGACGCGAGTTCCGCGTCCCGGGCCCGCGCTTCCTCGAGGCGCTGCTTCACGGCATCCTCGAATTTGTCTTGGATTTGGACGAGCATCTCCCGAGCGAACTCGACCTGTTCCGAGGTCACGGGTCCGTACGCGAGCAGCACGACCGCGAGGGCGTCCCCGCGGACGGTCTGCCCGTGGTATTTCGTGACTTTGATCGGCTTCTCGACCGCGTCGAGCACGCCGGCCTGAACCGCCTGGTCGTACGTGACCTGGCAGCCGGGGTCCAGGGTGAATTCCCTGATCATTCGCCCTTTCTCGTCCACGAGGAAGGCCTTGGCGGGCTTCCAGCGCGCGCGCTGCGCAAACATTGCTACCACCACGAAGACGCCGATCGGAGGCAGGGCGAGGATGTACGGCGCCTGCCACCATGCGGGGGTGATGTGGAAGGCTACCGACACCTCGCGATTCGCCGCCGATGTCCCATCGGAAATTGTGACATTGAACCGCGCGCTCGTCCGGTCGGACGGGAACGCGAGCGTCAGGCGATGCCCGCTCACAGTGACGTACGGGCTGTCCGTGGTCACGGCAATCGAGGCGAGCGGCGTGTCGACGTCCGCGATATATGGATCGAGATCGAGGACGTAGGTGGTCCCCGCTTCGACGGAGAGTGCCGGGACGGCGGCGAGGATCGGTGGGTCGTCCACGGAGCGCACGGCCACGGCGAAGGCGACTTCCGCGAAGCCGCCCGATGGGTCCGTCCCGCGGAGCCGCACCGCTTCCGATCCGAACCAGTTGGGGTCGGCCCAGAAGTCGAGGGTGCTGTTCGGGTTGACTCGGAAGTGCACGGATCGGTTTCCGAGGACGGTGAAGACGAGTGGGTCACCGTCGGGATCGTCGATGAACGCGGTCGCGATCGCCCCGAGGCCGTTCGGGGCGGTCGTGTCCTCGTCAAACTGCACTGACGGCGGCGTTGCGACGACGCGGGGGGGATACGTGCCCGCCGCCACGATTGTGAGGAGCGTCCACGCCGTATCGATCCCATCGGAGACCCAGAGGGTCACGACGTACGTGCTCGCCGTCGCGTACGTGATCGTGAGGGACGGGTACGGACCGCCGAGCGCGCTGACGTTCGCGCTGTCGGCATCGGAGACCGTGAGACCGGAGAAAGGCGTGTCGAGGTCCGTCACGTAGAACGTCAGGTTGAGGCCGTACGGCGTCCCCGTGCGGACGTGAATTGTGGGGATGCCGGCGATCGTCGGAGGATTCGTCCCGATTCTGCGGCTTCCGACGCCGACCTTTTCAGCGGACCCCTGGAGATTCACGTCGTCAAAGGCCGTCGCGTGGATGGTGACCCCATTGATCGGGCTGCTCGGGGTCCAGACGTAGGAACCGTCGACCGTCAGGTCGGTCCCAATCACGCGCGAGGTCCCATCGAAATACGTGAAGTCGACGCGGACGACATCCGAGGAAGTCGCGTAGGTGAGCGTGAGTGTGCCGCTCGTCGCCTGGTTGTCCGTCACGGCGCCGAGCGTGATCGTCGGCGGCGTGTTGTCGACCTCGATCGGGGCGACGACCGTCGTATTCGAAATCGTCCGGTTGTTGGTTGCGACCGCGCGCAAGCTCCCTCCGACGAAGTTGAGCGGCGTCGTGTCCCACGGGAACGTTCCGTTCGGTGGCGCGGCCGTCCCGAGTGTCGTCCAGCCGCTCCCGCCGTTGTACTCGAATCGCACCGAGGCGGCGTCCGCGCTGAACGTGTAGGTGATGAGCACGGCGCCGGTGAGGTGGACCCCGTTCGTCGGCGAGGCGACGGCGACCCACGGGAGGACTCCGCTGACGACGTGGATCTGGGCGACGCCGGTCACCGCGCCCACGGATGCGACGACCGTGCCGTTCGCCGGGGGCGGGCTTGCCGTGAAATTGACGTTCGGTCCCGTCGTCACGTTCAGCGAACCGACGCCGCCCGTCACGGCCCACGAGTATGCCAAGGCTGCGATTGGGTTGTCCCACGCATCGTACCCTTGGGCGGAGAGGTCTCGGCCGTCGAAGGGCAGGATCGTCACATCGTTTGGCGTCACCGAGAGGTGGTCGAGGGGTCCGGGGGAGACGGCGACGAGCCCGCTCAGTCCGGAGGCGCTCCCGAAGCTCGCCCGGATTCGGATCGTCTCCGCCTTCGTGTACGTCTCGGTGCTGAGGGTCGTGGACCCGCCGGCGGTGATCGCGATCGTCGTGGTTCCCAGGGTGCCGCCGCCAGGGGTGACGCCGTCGGGCAGCCGCGCGTCGATCGCTACGGTGCCCGTCCACCAGGTCATCGTCGCGTTCCCGGCGTCCTTGGCCGTGATCGTGACCGTGAACGACGCGCCCGCCGTCGCGGTCGACGAGGCCGTTACGAAGAAGCGGTCGAGCAGGTGGCGGTATCCGAGCCGCATCTCACTGATCGTCGGCGTGATCGTGGCGTTCGACGTCGACAGCGTCGCGCGGAAGCGGATCTTTCCGGTGGCGGTCGAGACGGACAGGAGGGACGCCGGTGGGGAGACGCTCGTCCAGCTGCCGCCCGAGTCCGTTGAATAGTCGTACGCGATCGTCTGGCCGTTCAGCGTGTGGACCACGGCGAAGGAGTCCCACTGGCTCAGGTCGGGCGGGGCGAAATCCTGCGTCGTGAGCGTGCCCGACGCGGGATACAGGGACCAGGAGAGGTTGACGTCCCCGATGTTCGGCGTGTGGTCCGGGTACGTCACGGCGAAGGAGAGCCGGAATTCCGCGTACCGAGAGACGCCGGTCATCGCGGAGCCCGAGGGCGTCGCGTAGGGCGAGGACCAGCCGGTCCAGGTGCCATCGACCGGGCTCGTATTCCCGAGGCGCGTCGAGACCGCCGCGGTCGCATCGTTGGAAATCTGTACGCGGATGTAGTCGATGTCGATCGTGTGAGCGGTGCCGGAGAGGCCGTCGGCGACGAATAGCGCGAGCCGGACCTCGAGCGGGTACTCCATCCCCGGGGTGTACGTGTCCAGGGCCGTCCATGTGGACCCGTCCGAACTCGTGGATGCGGCGAAGCTCACCCCGGATCGGACGATCCGGAACCACGCCGGGATCGGGTTGCCACTCGCGACGTTCGCGCGGATCCCAGACACGGAGTCGGTGGTCGCCTTCGCCTGCCAGTTCACGGTCCCGGCGACGTTCACCTTCTGGGCCGCATACCAGTTTCGGTTGTTCAGCAGGACCATGAGGCCCGCTTTCTGGCCGCTCACGGTCGGATTGCCGCTGATCTTCGCGATGGCGGTGAAGTCGCCGACGACCTCATTCGCGAGGACGTTGCCCGTGAACGTCCCCGCGTCCAGGTCGACGCCCGTGCTGGAGACGATGTGCAGGCTCCCCGGCGTCGTCGTGCCCTCGTCGTACGCGGCGGGCGGGTTGGTCCAGGTCCATTTCGGATTGAGGCTCCCACCGTTGAATTCGTCCGACACGTACGAGCGTTCGGTGGCGTTCCACGAAATCGACTGCCAAGCGACGAGGGACCCCGGGCCGCCTACCTTCGAGATGTATTCTCCGGTCGCGCCGAGCACCCGGTAACGGATGTCGAGCTTCGGGCGAAGGGTCGGATCGGCCGCATAGTCAGAGGACCAGAACGTCTTGTCGAGATTTGTTCCGCCGGCCGAACCCAGGAGGATCATGCCGTTGTTCGGGACGCGGTTGCGGTACCACAGGTCCACGATTTGTGTGACGTTCCAGGTCTTCCATCCGAGGACCGCGTTGAGGCTCTGGACATCGATCGCGCGCGCGTCGTAGTCCCCGCCGGCGGTGGTCCAAGGCGTCCCTGTGAGCCGGTCGTTCCACGTCGCCTGGCCTTCGTTCCACGTCGGGGTGACGGCGTGGATTTCGGCCGAAGAAGGATTCGCCGCGGCGGCGGACATGTAGAGGACGAGCTTCGCGTCATCGATGACCGCGCCCGCTGGAATCGAAGCCATGCTGAACTGGAGGATCGGCCGGCGGCTCGTAGAACCGCGGGCGTCGTAGACGAGGGTCGTGTCGCCGCCGTGGTTGAGGTTCACGGAGCCTCGGTCCAGGTAGGCGTCGAGGCCCGCCGCCGGGTCCGGCTGGATTGTGAGGAGCGTGGACGTCCCCGAAGTCGACGAGAGGACGATGTCGCCAGGGTACGTCGTGAAGTCGACATTCGTTGCACCGTCGGGGCCAGCGAAATCGGCCGCGGTCGTGCTGTTCCACCACGAGACTTGCGGACGCAAGGTGGCCAGCCCACCGGCTACGCGGACGTTCGATGTCGTGTAGTCGGCCGGCGTCGAGAAGTTCCACACGACGTCCGATGTGCCGTCGAGATTGTCGGTTGACGTGGGATCGGCGGCCGCCGGGTGGACCGGAAGCAGCGTGATAGCGAGAGCGCTGACGACGAGGACCAAGGCTATCGTGACCGCGAACGGTCGGCGCATTGCGGATACCCTCCGGTGAAGGCGAGGCCCTCCACCGAAAAACAGGATTCCAGGCCCGGGTGACCTATATAAGAGCCGTTCGGTGGTTATCCGACCTGATTACATGGAGGGGAAGAGCTACTTCGCCGGCACGTGCTCGGAGATTCGAGACTCCGCCGCCTCGAGGTCGGCGGCCCGCTTCCGGAGCTTCGCTTCGCGGTCGAGCAGCTCGAGCGCTTTCTGTTGGATGATCTTCACTCGCCGTTCGATGTCCTTCCTAACCTCGTCCGCATCCGCACGGACCTCGGCGGGCTGAGGCCCTGCCTGGGCGAGGAGCGCCTTCGATCGCTCGAGATCCTGCTCGAGGGCAGCGAGGCTTTCCCCGCGGCGGTCGAGGTCCTGCTCGCGTTCGTCGACACGACCTTCGCGATCCCGGACGCGCTCTTCACGGTCGAGCAACTCGATCGCCCTCCGCTGGAGGAACTTCCTCTCCCGAGCGAGTTCCGCCGCATCCCCGTTGACCGCCTTCCGCGCATCGTCGGAAGGTTCTCCGGGGGGTCGGTGCGAAGCGACGATGCGCTCTTTCGCCATCGCCGCAAACCGCTGGCTCAGCTCGGCGACCCGTGTCTCGATCTCCCGCCGCGTTTTCTCTTCTTCCGCGGCGTGTGCGGCGGCTTCGCCCCGCTCCCTCCCGAGCGTCGCGATGGCTTCCTGGACTTCCTTCCCGAGCCTCTCGTTTTCGGCGATCGCGTCGCGGTACTTCGTCTCGAGGTCGGCCTTCGCCGACTGCAACGCGTTCCGCTCCTCCTCGAGTCGTGCGTCGTCCGTGGCACTCGACTGGGCCTTCGCAGAGGCGGCCCGATTCGCCGCCGCGATCGTCTCGGCCGTCTCGAGCGTCTTCAACGCCCGCGAGACGCCTTTCGTGACGCCGTCCTGCATCCCGGCGGAATAGTCGGCGACCGCGGCGAGTCGCGCCTTCTGCCGGTTCAGTTCCTCTTGGCGTCCCCGGAGGTTCGCCGCTTCGGCCTTCAGCTTGACTTCGAGTTCCGCGAGCAGTCGTTCGCGTCCGGCGAGTCGGGACTCGCGTTCGCCGAGCGCCTTGTCCGCTTCCGGTCGCGCCTCCGCGGCCCTCGGGGCGACCGTCCGGGCCGCGCGTTGCGAGAGGTGGGAGTCGGCGGCCGTTAGCAGAAGCCCGGTCCAGTCGAAGTCTTCCGGCCCAAGATGGCCGCGGGACAGGAGGACAAACACGAACTTGCCGCTTTGGAAGGCGGTGAACACGTACTCCCCGACGAACAGCGAGTCGCGATCTCCGATCCCTTCGTTCGGAAGGACTTTCAGGAAATCGTTGAAGTCTACGGGACAATCCGCGTCCAGCACGTACTCGCCCGCCATCTCTCCGCGCTCGTCGAGGACGTAGATTTTCTTCAACTGCGCCCGGGCCACTTTCTTCATTGGCGCGGCCATCAGGACGGAGAGAAGCGCCGGGCTGAGTCCTCGTGTCAGGATGCCGGAGAGCACGGTTTCAATCGCCCCGAGCATTCGTGGGCCGCCCCGTATCGCGAGGGCGTTCCCTCGCGATCCACCGATGAAGAAATCGAGCAGGGCTGAATCCTATTAAGGGAAGGGATTTGGTTATCGGGAGTGAGAAGCTGCAATCATCGAGGCGGCGCGTCCACATCGGGCGCGGGTGGGTTCTCCTCGGTTGCATCGGAAACGTCCGCCTTCCCCTTCGACGTTCGGAAGGTCTGCTGCAAGGCGACCGCATATTCTCGCACGGCGTTGACTCGCTCTTCCCGGTCGAGGACGCTCGCCTCGAGTTCTCGGACTTTGGCCGTGGTCCCTTCCAGGTTCGCCTCCGCGTCCGCCACGCGGGCTTCCCGCGCCGCGACGGTGGATTCGCGCCGATCGAGGTCTCGTTCCCGCTCCCGCAGCGCGGTCTCCTTCTCCGTCAGCGCGAGCAGCCGGCTCTGCGTGAGGTGCGCTTGCATCGCGGCGAGGAGGGTGCCGATCGCCCCGCGTTCCTCGATGCGGGGCACTCCATGCGTGAGGACGACAAACCACAGCCCTTCGACGCGGAACGGGGTGAAGGCGTATTCCCCTTGGTAGAACGAAACCAGGTGTCGCAGCCCACTTAGCGGGATCGACCGTTGAAGGTCCTCGTGCTCGAGCGGGCAATCGTCCCGCAGGGCGTACTCCCCGAGCAGCTTCCCCTCTTCATCGAGGACGAAGATGCGCTCGTATTCGACCCGGGAGGCCGTCCCGGGGCCGCGCATCGTGAAATGCGTCGGGACCTGGCCGAGGCCGCCCCGGGGGGGCGTCTCGTTTCGGGACATCTCCTTCGGCACGCTTTCTCCTCCGATGCCCGTAGGCCTTCATGATAGGCACACGTTCGCACTTGAGCGTTTCGATTGGCGGCGGGCGTTCTCGTTACCGGACGCGAGAATGAGACCCGAAACCGCGGACGGATCCCTCACACGAGAGAGCGCGCTTTCTCAAGATTGTCCACGCCGAGTGCCACCTGCGCGTGTCCGCCTACGGTGCCGAGGTGGATCAGGCTCACGATGTCGACCCCCGCGTCCCCGAGACGGCGCGCGAGGGCGGCAAGAGCACCCGGTCGGTCGTCTAGGCGGACGACCAAGACCGTGCGGCTTGTGCACGCGTAGCCGCTCTTCATTAGCGCCTCCCGTGCCTGCATCGGCTGGTCCACCACGATGCTCATGTAGGAACGTCCGCCGACGGACTCCGCGCTGATGGCGTCGATGTTGATCCCCGCTCCCCCGAGGATGGTCGAGAGGTTCGCAAGCTCCCCCGGACGGTCGGGAACATCCACATCGATCTGGATCATGAGGTCCGCCCCGTGGGCCGCATGGCCGTTCCACGTTACAAGGGTTCCGTGCCGTCGCTCGGCGGTGGAGCGCTTATCGCGGGCGGCCCGCTTGACCGGGCGATTCGCATGCGGTACCGGATGGCGTACGTCGGGATTCAGGTGCAGGACATGGACCGATCGATCCGTTTCTACACGTCCGCGCTGGGGATGCGGTTAGGCCGCCGACAGGCGGTCCCGGAGACGGGAGGCGAGTGGGCGGACCTTCGGAGCGTGGGATCGGAGCAGGTCCTGGAACTGAACTGGTACCCGGAACGATCCGCGTTCTTCAAGGGGCCGTACCGCAACGGCGATGAACTCGATCACCTCGCATTCGAATGCGAGGACGTCGACGCGGCGTATCGCGAACTCCTCGGGTCCGGGCGCGTTCCGGCCACCCGCCTTTCAAAGAGGGCCGGTCAACCCTCGCCTACGTCGTCGACCCCGACGGCATCTGGATCGAGCTCTTCGCTCCCTCCAACGGGTCCGGTGGATGAGGACGCTTCCCGTTCGAGCCCAGGACGATCCGGGCGTCGACGGCGCGGTATCCGTCTCCTTTCCGAAGCGCGACGACCGGATTGAGGTCGATCTCCTGGATCGAGTCGAAATCGAGGACGAGTTGGCTGAGCCGGAGGACGGCGTCGACGAGCGCGTCGACATCGCTGGGCGGCTCGCCCCGAACGCCTTCCAGGAGCGGATACGTCCGGATTGACTGGATCATCCGCCGCGCGTCGCGATCCGTGAGCGGCGGCAGCCCGAACGCGACGTCCTTCAGATACTCCACGTAGATGCCGCCGAGGCCGAAGACCAGGAACGGGCCGTAGACCTTGTCGCGGGTCATCCCGAGGATGACTTCCTTACCGCCCCGCACGAGCTCCTGCACGACGTAGCCGTCGAACGCCGTCCCAGCCCCGCGCAGCCGGTCCCGGATCTGGGTCGCGCCGTCGAGCAAGTCTCTCTCCGTGCGGACGTCCAAGAGGACGGCCCCAAGGTCGGACTTGTGGACCAACCCCGGTCCCGAGGCTTTGAGGACGACCGGATATCCGATGCCCTTCGCGGCGGCCGGCAGCGACGCGATGTCGCCGACGAGGCGGCTCCGCGCGATTCGGATGCCGTACGCGTCGAGGACGTCGAGGGCCTCGAGATCGGGGAGCCTCGTGCGGCCTTCCTCCTCTGCCCGCCGTAGGATCTCGGCGGCCCGCCCCCGGTCGACCGGGAACGTCCGCGTTTCTCCCTCTTCGCGTCCGCGGTAGTTCGCGTACCGGTACATCGCCCCGAGGGCGCGGGCCGCACTCTCCGGGAAGAGATACGAGGGCACGCCGTGCGTCACGAGTTCGACGAAACCCGGGCTTGCTTCGGTGCGTCCGAGGAAGTTGCAGAGGATCGGCTTGCCTCGCTGTCCCGCCGTCTGCCAGATGGCCCTCGCGACCTCGGCTTCGTCCACTCGAACCGGAGGCACGTAGATTGCTATCGCGGCGTCGACGGAGGCGTCCCGCAGGACCGCGTCCAGCGCCCGCCGATATTCGTCGAGGCTCGCCTGGGGCGTCAAGTCGATTGGATTCCGAAGCGAAGCCTCCGGGGGTGCCCACGTGCGCATGTACTCGACGGTTTCACCGCCGAGATCCGAGAGCCGGAGGCCTTGTGAGACGAGTTCATCAACGCACATGATCGCGGGCCCCCCCGCGTCCGAGACGACGGCGACGCGATTTCCGCGCGGGAGCGGCTGGAGGGAGAAAGCCATCGCGTCGTCGAACAGTTCCTCGATGGAGTTCGCGCGGAGGACGCCCGTCTGGTTAAACACCGCTTCTGCCGCCAAATCCGACCCGCCGAGGGAGCCCGTGTGGGAGACGGCCGCGCGGCTCCCCGCCTCCGAGCGTCCCGACTTCACCGCGATGATTGGCTTTTGTTTCGTGACATCCCGCGCGATCCGCACGAAGTTGACCGGGTTCCCGAAGTTCTCGATGTACGCCAAGATCGTCTTCGTCTCCGGATCGCGATGCCACATCGCGAGGAGGTCGTTGAGGCTGACCTGGGCCTTGTTGCCAAGCGAACAGAATTTCGCGAAGCCGATGCCGAGCGACTTCGCGTGATCCAGGATTGCGATGCCGAGCGCCCCGCTCTGCGTGACGAGAGAGATGTCTCCTCGGAGAGGTGGCGTGGGGGCGAACGTCGCATCCATGCAGACCTCAGGGTCCATGTTGATGACGCCCATGCAGTTCGGGCCGATCATCGTCATCTGATATTCACGGCAGAGCGCAAGCAGCCGTTCCTCGCGTTCGACGCCCGTCCCTCCGACTTCCCGGAAGCCCGCCGTGATCACGACGAGCCCCGGGACTCCTTTCCTCCCGCATTCTTCGACGGCCGCAAGGGCACCCTCCGCGGGCACCGCGATGATCGCGAGATCGACGGGGTCCGGAATCGCAAGGACGCTGGGGTAGGCACGGATCCCGTGGATGCTCGCGGCTTTCGGGTTCACTGGATAGAGCGTCCCTTGGTACTCGTTCACGATCAGGTTGTGGAGGATCGCGTATCCGATCTTCTCCCGGTGGCGGGATGCGCCGATGACCGCAATCGACGTCGGGGAGAAGATCGCGTCGAGGCCTGCACGACTCACGGCGGCGCGAAGCTCCCCGGCCGTAATGAAGATTGGCGCACCGCAACGGCGGGGCAGCCCGTCCCATTCCGAGGTAAGTTATCGCACACGATAACGGCGGCACGTGCATAATATATCGTCGAGGGAAAAACGGAGGCGTTCCGTCGGGGCCCTTTCGGCCCGGGAGCCATGGCCCACATGCGCCCCCACAGTCCCCCCTCGACCCTGCGAAGCATCGCCCTCGTCGTCCTGCTTCTCGGGGCGGCATGGGGCGTCCTCATTGTCACCGCCCCGTCGGTCGCCGCGACGCACTACGTCCGCGGGCTCATCACGACGGATACCGTGTGGGGCGACGATGCCAACGACACGACGTACGTCGTGATGCGGGACGTGACGGTCCGGGCGCCCGCCACGCTGACGATCCGCCCGGGGACGACGGTCAAGTTCGACCCGGGCACCCATCTCTTCGTCGAGGGCTCTCTCGTCGCCGACGGGACGTCCGGAAAGCTGATCACTTTCGGCCCAAACAACACGGCGTCGGTGTTTCCCTGGGGAGGCGTCCAGTTCAACGCGAGTTCGTCGGGATCCGTCTCCTGGTCGACGTTCGACCGAGCCGATCGAGCCGTCACGGCCATCTCCAGTTCCCCGGCGTTGCGAGACATCACGGTCGTCCAAGCTGCGATCGGCTTCGCGATCGTGTCCTCCGACAGCGAGGTGTCGAACAACGTGATTTTGCGCGCGTCCATCTTTGGCGTGTACCTGAACACATCGAGCGGCCGAGTCGAGGGGAACGTGATCAACGGGACGTCCATCGCGATCCACGTGGAGCAGCCTGGGACGCCGGTGATCTCCGGCAACACGATCACAAACGTCAGCGGCGGCTTCGCGATCGGGATTGCGGTCTCCTCCGCGACGGCGGACATCTCCGGGAACACGATCACGGGGATCCAAGGCGCCCGCGGAGCGAACGGCGTCGCCCCGGGGGCCGACGGGCGGGATGGGGGCATCGCCCTCGGGATCTACGTGACGGGCGCACCCACCGCGTCGATCACGCGGAACACGATCAGCATGCTCTTCGGTGGCCGCGGCGGGGATGGTGCCGCGAACACGGCCGGCGCGGGCGGCCGGGGCGGGAACGGGGGCACCGCGGCGGGCATCATCGTTGCGTCCACTCCCGACGCCCTCGTCGAGGAGAACTCGGTGAGCGGCCTGAACGGGGGTCGGGGCGGCGCGGGCGGCGGCAGCGGGTTCACGAACAACGGAGGTCGCGGCGGCGACGCGGGAGCGACGATTGGGATCGAGGTCGCCTTCGCAACCACCGGGGGAGGAGCAAAC
Source organism: Thermoplasmata archaeon (assembly GCA_036395115.1). NCBI lineage: Archaea > Methanobacteriati > Thermoplasmatota > Thermoplasmata > Thermoplasmata archaeon. The sequence goes on from DASWDU010000012.1 coordinate 55,515, forward strand.
CGGAACCAGATTACGGATCTGGTCGGAGGCATCGGAGGCTCCGGCGGTCCTGGCGCGACGACGGACGGGGACGGCGGCGTCGGCGGGGACGCCTACGGCGTCTTCATGACCACGGTCGCCCAGTCCGGCGCGAGCCGGAACACGATTCAAAACCTCCGCGGGGGCCTCGGTGGCAATACGAGTGCGAACGGGGCGGGCAGGGGAAACGGCGCCCGAGGCGGCAGCGCCTCGGGCGTGGAGGTGCTGTCGGTCGTCCAAACCGCGACTTCGGATTCGAACACGATCAAAACGCTCACGGGCGGCGACGGCGGCCGCGGGGTCCGCGGCGGTTACGGTGGCAACGCGACCGGGGTGATCGTCCTCGGGAGCAACGACGGCGCGTTCAACGCCACCTCAATCACGCTGAACGACGTCCAGGCCGTCACCGGCGGCGAAGGGGGAATTGGAGCGAAGTTCGGCGGCAACGGTGGGAGCGCCGCAGGACTCGCGTCGATCCTCGCGACGCCAACGCTTGCCTCGAACGCAATCGCGGCGCTCCAGGGCGGTCGGGGCGGAGACGCGGTGGACGGCAACGACGGCGGACGCGGCGGCGATGCGTTCGGCATCATCGGAGGGCTCGTCGCGAACGGATGGTCCTCGGGCGACTCGATTTCCGGCGTCACGAAAGGCGGCGCGGGTGCGGGTCCGCCGGCCCAAGGTTCGTACGCGGACGGCGTATACGTCCTCGGAAACGCGTCGTTCACCTCGCGCCTGACGATCGAGAACGGGACGTTTTCGTCCGTCGGCAGCTACGATTTCTATGTCGACAACTACACGGAGGCCGTCGCCCTGAGCACGCCGTTTGCGACCCACGCGGTCCAAGCGGCGGGGAACCTGACGGTCCGAACCTTCCTCGAGGTCGACGTCCTCTGGCCGAACGGGCTGACGCCCGTCGCGGAAGCCCACATCTTGGTCGACGACAACGGCTCGCCGATCTGGGATCGTTCGACGGCGACCGGAATCCAGTCTTGGATCGTCGTGACGGACCGGCGGTACATCGACTCGAACACAGCGACGGACAACCGCACGACGGTCAAGGTCACCTACGGCTCCTACGCCTTCCAAAGCAATCCGCGCGATGTGGACATGGCGACCAGCCATCCCGAGGCGTTCGTCATGATCGACCAGGACGCCCCGACGTCCACGGCGGGCACCCTCCCGGCGTACGAGAACACACGGACGTTCTCCGTCGGATATGCGGCGAGCGACGGGAACGGGACCGGCGTGGCGAGCGTCACTCTCTGGTACCGTACGGGCGGCAGCGCGACGTGGACGTCGTACGCGACTCAGTCGGGAAACATCGGCCAATTCAGCTTCACCGCCGCGGGCGACGGGACGTACGAGTTTGCCACGACCGCGACCGACGTCGCGGGCAATGCGGAGGCGGTCCCCCCAGCGAACGACACTTGGACGATCGTCGACACGATCCGGCCCGGCTCCCACGTGGATGCCCAGCCGCCGTACGAGACCTCGAATTCTTTCGTCGTGTCGTGGTCCCCGGACGCGGGCGTCACGGACATCGCCACCTACACCATCCAGTATTCCACCGGGGGCGGCTGGGTGAACTGGCTCGTCGACACCCCGTCCACCTCGGGTACGTTCAACGCGGGCGCGCAAGGGGTGTACGCATTCCGTTCGATCGCAACGGATGCGGCGGGCAACGTCGAGGTGGCGCCCGCCGGCAACGACACCTGGACGATCGTCGACACGATCCGACCGTTCTCGCACACGCGGCCCTTGCCCGCCTATGAGATGTCCACGAGCTTCGCGGTTGCATGGGAGCCGCAGCTCGACACCACGGACATCGCGAGCTACGAGATCGACGTGCGGGACAACGGAGGCGGGTGGACGATTTGGATTCCGACGACGATCGCGGTGTCGGCGACCTTCGTCTCGGGCGTGGACGGGCACACCTTCGAATTCCGGTCCATCGCGACGGACCGCGCGGGGAACCGCGAACTCCCGCTGTCCGGTAACGACTCGTGGACGGTTGTCGACCTGACGCCCCCGGATTCGTCGATGATCGCCCTCCCGGCGTACGAGAACGCGCTTCAGTTCACGATCTCCTGGGGGCCCGTCGCAGGGACGTCGGATATCGCCGCGTATCGCGTGCAATCGAAGGACGGGGCGGCCGCATGGATGGATCTCTCGGGATACACGGACACGGCGGCGACGAGCGCGTCCTTCGTGGGCGTGGACACCCACGTCTATGCGTTCCGTACGATCGCGCGCGACCGCGCAGGGAACGTGGAGCCGACGCCTCCCGGCAACGACACGTGGACCATCGTTGACGTTGGGCGCCCCTATGTGACCGCGACGGAGCCGATCGGCGCGAACACCAACACGACGCCCTTGATTCGGATCACGTTCAACGAGCCAATGGATCAGAACTCGGTGGAACAGGCGTTCTCGATCACGCCCGCGATCAACGGCGTGTTCGCATGGAGCACCAACGGTCGAGTGGTGACCTTCACGCCCGCTCGCGAACTCCAAGCGGGGACCCTGTATTTCGTGGTCATCGACACCGGCGCCAAGGATCTGGCGGGGAACTCGATCCCCCAGTCCAAGAGTTTCGGCTTCACCACCGCGTCCGCCGGGGTGACGTTCTCCGACTTCTGGTGGATTCTCCTCGCCGTGGGGGCGGTGGCGGGTGGGACCCTCTTCCTCGTGATGCGGCGCCGGGCGGCATCCGCCTCGAAGCACGCGCGGGCCGCGTCCGCCACGAAAGCGAGCGAGGCGATCCTCGAAGACGTTTTCCTGCTCTACCACCGGGACGGTTTGCTGATCAAGCACGAGACACGCCGCCTCCGTCCCGACATCGATACAGACATCCTGAGCGGCATGCTCACCGCGGTCCAGGCGTTCGTCAAGGACGCCCTGAGGGGCGACGACTCCGGGGACCTGAACGAGATGACCGTGGGCCACATGCACATCCTGATCGGCCGCGGGAAGTGGCTCGTCTTGGCCGCGCGGATCGAGGGCGACGGCTCGGAGTCGTGGACGGACCAGATTCAGCGGTGCATCCAGGACATGGAAGACCACCACTGGGACCAGCTCGAGGACTGGGAAGGCGACATGGCCCTGGCGGGGATCCTGGCCCCGTACGTCAAGAAGTTGATTCGCGGCGAGTACGCGTAGTCGGATCGAGGCTCAGGCGGGCAGCAAGGTCAGGAGCGCCATGACCTCGTCGCCGGGCGATGTCTGCGCCCGGGTCTTCGCCTCGAGGCGCTCGAGCTTCCGCCGCGCCTCCTCGAAAATCTCCTGGACTTGCTGGACGGAATCGCGACGCCACGGGACATGGTAGAAGTATACCCGTCCGACTTCGAAGTCGACCGAGCCGCGTTCCTGGATCCGTTTGATCGACTCGTTGATCAGGCCTTTCAGCATCCCGAGGACCGCGAGCCGGTAGTTCACCTTGTCCGCATCGGTCAGCCGGTCCCAGATCTGACTCGAATCGATGCCCGTCGCTGGGATGCGGTAGAACTTCTCCACGAGGTTGCCGCGGACCTCAGCCTTCGTCGGGATGATGAGGTTCGCGTCCAAGAGCTGCGCGATGTGGTGGTGGACCGTCGCGGGGGACAGGGCCAGGGCTCTTGCGATGTCGGAGATCGACATATCCCGCTCCATCAGCAAGGTGAGGATCCGAAGGCGGGACGGCTCGCTCAGGACCTTCAACTGGTCGACCGAGACGGCGACGTCGCGGGCGGGGGACGGGTCGGACGGTTCCGGCAAGGGGACCCCCCTATTCGACTTTATCAAAACGTGTTACTGTCGTCAACATACTTAAGTGCGGACCTGTGCACGGCGTGTTCCGATAACAACCGGCTCGGCGTGCGTGCGAGGTGAGCAACGATGAAGATCGTCAAGGAATCGCGGCGGATCGTGCGAAAGGACGTGACAGCGGTCATGCTTTGGTTCGACATCGCGTCGCGGCCGGTCCTGATTCGCTGATGCGTCGCCCCGCCAGCCTGCGCGCCTCCGACAACCCGATCATCGCCGGCGCGCCGTCCGGGGTTGCGCGTATCGCTGCCCGGAGCGTCTATCGTGACGACGGCGTCTGGGCTCGTGAGCTCCCCTGGCGGAAATTCTCGCCACCTTCGCGGAGGCCCGCCGCGGTGGGGCCGCCGTCGAGCGGCGACGTTCCTGTGTTCCAGGTACGCGGTGCCGCACATGCGTCGGCCGCGCGTGGGGTCGCATCGTGAATCTCGGCGCCGCGGGCGCGTACCGCGCGCACGGTTCCGCCCGGATGTCCGCGTTCTATGCGGCGAAGGCGGGGATCGTCCGTTCTCGAAGACGTTCGCGCGGGAGGTCGGCCGGTGCGGACGTCGCCAACGCGGTCCTCTTCTTGGTGTCCGAAGAAGCCGAGTTCGCGACGGGCGACGTGCTCGGAGTCGCGGGAGGCTGGCTTCTCTGAGCGGACTTTTCCGCGCCCCGCCGCCGATTCGCATCCGTGCGAGCGGTCCCTTGTCGGCTCGTGCGGCGCGAGCGTTCGATTTCCCCTTCGGACAACGTTCGTCCCGTCGAGCGACGCGCGAAGTTCGTCGACGATTTTGCGAAAACGTCTCTTTGTCGCATCTCCAGTAGCGATAACAAAAGCTTTAATTTCGGACGCTCCTCTCTAACAAGGGATGGGACGAGGCGGTCTCTTGTTCCTTAGGCGCGTGTCGAGAGAGCGGGTGCTGTCGAGTCCGGGTGGGCTCGCGGGCGCCTGCGAAGGGAGATCAACGAATGGCGAGTGATGAGGGCGACGGGAAGGTGTCAAAGTCCGCGGACGATGTGCGGGACGAGTTCGAGGAGAAGATGGACCGCCTCCGTCGGCAGTACGAGCGGGACCTCCACTCCTTCCGTTACGAGATTGAGGAGCGGGAGTACCGGCTCAAGGCGTACGAGGACAAATTCAACAAGATCAAGCAACCGCCCCTCCTGTACGCGTACGTCGTCCGCAAGGAGGGCCCGGATCTCGACGGCAACCAAGTCGTCGTCGCGCGGGCGACGGAACTCCTGAAGGTCTCGACCGGTCTGGTGGACAAGGCGCAGCTCGGCGTCGGCCAATACGTCTGGGTGCATCCGCAGACGTACGCGATCGTCGAGGGCAGCGACGTTCACAACGAGGGCGTGATCGCGAAGGTCGCTGACATGATGGACGGCAAGCTCGTCATCTCGGTCGAGGGCGACATGGAGAAGCGGCTTATCGACTGTGACAAGGGCGTCTACAAGAAGCTGAAGCCCGGATTCCAGATCAGCGTGCTGCCTCCGACGATGGAGGTCCTCGATGTCCTCCCGAACCTGGAGGTCAAGTCGCTCCTGCTCGGCGAGAAGCCGAACGTCCAGTACACCGCGATCGGCGGATTGATGGAGGCGATCGAGCGGATCAAGGACGTCGTCGTCCTCCCGTACCAGGAGGCGAAGCTGTTCGCCCAAATCTCCCTGGAAGCGCCCCGCGGCATCCTGCTGTACGGTCCGCCGGGCTGCGGCAAGACCCTCCTCGTGAAGGCGATCGCGACGGAGAACGACATGACGTTCTTCAACGTGAGCATCGCCGACGTCCTCTCGAAGTGGGTCGGAGAGAGCGAGCGGATCATCAAGGAGATCTTCCGGCAGGCGCACGAGAAGAAGCCGAGCATTGTCTTCTTCGACGAGATCGAGGCCCTCTTCACCGTGCGGGGCATGATGGATACGTCCGGCGTGCACAAGAACATCATCGCCCAGATCCTCAGCGAGATGGACGGGCTCGTCGAGCTACACGACGTCTTCGTGATCGGCGCGACGAACCGCGCGGACCTGGTCGACCCAGCGCTCCTCCGGCCCGGCCGGTTCGACGAGATCATCGAGATCCCGCGGCCCGACCGGAAGGCGGCCGAGGAGGTCCTCCAGATCTACCTGAACGAGGGCCTCCCCGTCGCCTCCTCGCTCGAGGAGCAGGCCGGCGGCCACAAAGAGGCGATCGAGGCGCTCCGCCGGTACGTCCTCGACGAGCTGTACGGCGAAAACAAATGGGTCAAGGTCAAACTCGACACCGAGGCGAAAGAGGCGATCAAGACCGTGAAGCGGAAAGACATCATCTCCGGCGCGATCATCGAGGCGATCGTGACGACCGCCAAGAAGAACTTCGTCAAGCGGATCATCTCACTCAAGAAGACGGACCGGAAGAAGGAGGGCCTCAGCCAGAAAGACTTCGAGATGGCGATCGACGAGGAGTGCAAGGAGCACGCGATCACGGAGATGTACGTCTACGAGAAGCGCCAGCGGGAGGTCTTCCGGACCGGTGCGGACCCGATGGTCGGGTGACGCATGAAGAAGATGGTCCAGGGGACCGAGCACGAGTACACGCTGTACTGCCGGAAGATGGGCACGATGGGGTTCGACCCCCACATGATGGCCCTCGACCTCCTGCGCGACTCGGACCTGCACCTCGCAGGCGAGTTCATCACGAACGGATCGCGCGTCTACTACGACGTCGGCCACTTCGAGGTCAGCACGGCGGAGACGACGAACTTCCACGACGTGGTGACGTGGGAGAAGGCGGGCGAGAAGATCCTCGACTGGCTGCGTCGGATCATGGAGGAGAAGTACACCGGCGAGACGAAAATCCACGCGTTCAAGAACAACACCTCGCCCGACGGCACGTCGTACGGGTCGCACGAGAACTACTGCGTCTCGCGGGACGTCGCGTTCCCGGGGGCGTTCATTCGCGAGCTGGTGCCGCACCTCTCGACGCGGATCATCTACACGGGCGCGGGAGACATCGTCCGAGGGAAGTACGTCCTCTCGCCGATGGCGTTCCTGACGTCCCAGGTGATCAGCGGGGAGACGATGCACGACACGGGCATCCTCAACACGAGGGACGAGCCCCACGCGGACGGCCGGCTGTGGCGCCGCCTGCACGTGATCGTGGGGGACGCCCTGATGAACGAAAGCGCGATCATGCTGCGGCACTTCACGACGTCGGCCGTGCTGCAGCTGATGGAGGCTCAGCGGCTCGACGACGTGCCCCGCATGAAAGATCCGATCCGGGACCTGTGGCACAACGTCGAGATCCGGAACCCGGAGCAGTGGACCGTCGAGCTCGAGGACGGCAAGGTCGTGTCGCCGATCGACATCCAGCGGTACTACCTCGAAAAGATCGAGACGATTGTCGAGGACGACTGGGAGCACCGCGCCCTACGCATGTTCGAGGAGGTCCTCGACGACCTCGCGAACCGGCGGTCGAAAGATGCCGCGCGCCACGTCGAATGGCTCGACCGCTACTACGCGATTCAGGAAGCCGCCGACAAGAAAGGTGGTCCCGACGTCGAGATGATGGCGTGCAAACAGTACTCCGAGATCGCCGCAGAACGCTCACTTTTCTACAAACGGCAGCGCGCGGGCCTCGTGGATCGCATCACGGACGACGAGGCCATCAAGCGGGCGATTTATGAACCGCCCGAAGACAGTCGTGCTCACTTGCGCCGAGAGCTGTGCGACACATTCAATATCGAGCTAATCGATTGGTCCATGCTGATCGTGAACGACGGAACGAGGCGGCGCATCGATTTGCTCGATCCCTATGCCACCAAATTGGAGACACCGTATGCAACAGCAAGCTGAGGACAGGCCGAAAAAGCGCAAGAAGCAGGAAAAGAAGCTAGAGTTTGAGGCTGGCAAGGTCTTCACTCCCGGCGAAGTGAAGGAAGAGGACTTCGAGCTCGATCTAGAATCGGCGAAATTCAGAGCTCAAAAAGGCCAAGGCGGAGATCGCCGAGCCTGAATAGTTTCACCGACCTCTGGCCTAAATCTTCTCTAGTAGCTGCAACATGCTCATCCGGTGCTTTCAGCAGAATACCTCGCCGGACTACTGGACGGCGAAGGATCTCTTTCCTTGGCCAGACGATACCGTCGGGATCGGTCGACTGAGTATTCTGTGCGAGTCGCCGTCTATAATTGTGACAGACTTGTTTTGGAAGCAGTCCAAAAAAGCTGGGGCGGACATCTCGCTTCTGTCGGGCCGAGGCATCCTGAGTGGCGAGCGGCGCATTCTCTGATTTGGACGAACTCTGCCGCGGCAGGAGTGCTACGTGCGCTGGTGCCCCATTTGCGCGTCAAGGCGAGGCACGCTGCAGCGCTATTACGATTCCAAGCGCACGTCAATGAGTCCGCGCGTTCTCGCGATTCGGCAGGCCGGTTACTGCCAATCACGCGACGTGAACAGAGGATTCGAGCTCGGCTTCATGCCCAACTCAAATCAATGAATCGCCGAGGAAGCCTGGTGCGATCCCGGGGGAAATCCCGGGCGAACTCGTCGGTCCATGAGGCCAGAATCTCAGGCGAGTATCTCGCCGGATTTGTCGACGCCGAAGGGTCACTGATGATCGCGAAGTTCAGAGCCACAAGCCCTGGGAAGTGGTACTACAGGGCGAGAGCGTCCCTCGATAACGTGGACGGCCAAGTACTTAGGGAAATTCAAAGGACCTACGGAGGAATTCTTTTCAGGCCACGCCGTAGAAAGTCAGGTTGGCGCGTGGTGTACAAGTTGGTCTGGACAGGGGATCGGACGGAGCGGCTCCTGCGTCCGATTTTGCCTCACCTTCGCGTCAAGAGGAAACAGGGGGAACTTCTTCTTCGTTTTATTCAACACAGAAGCCAGACGAGCCCGCGCCGAATTGGAACTCGGGCTAGTCCCCTTCCGGATCGGGTTATCGCGGTGAGAGAGGGGTTCCATGCGAGAATGCGTGAATTGAACGCCAAAGGACCACGGTAAGGAGTCTGGTCGAAAACCTGGCAGGGCTCCCGACGGGCTCGGGCAACTTGATATCGCCCGCCCGCCTTGTCGCAATCCGGATGGCCACCCACGTCGAGTCTCTCGACAACGGGCTGAAAGTCATCCTGCGGCCCATCCCGGACACGAAGGCCCTGTCGACGTGGGTCGTCTACCACATCGGCTCGCGGAACGAGGTCCCGGGCATGACCGGCTCGACGCACTGGGTCGAGCACATGCTCTTCAAGGGCGGCGGCAAGCTCGGGAAGGGCGACATCGACAAGCTCATCTCGCGCCTCGGCGGCAAGATGAACGCCTTCACCGACACGGACTACACGATGTACTTCGAGACGATCCCCGCGTCCGCGATGGACACCGCCCTGATGATCGAGTCGGAGCGGATGCGGAACGCCGCGTTCGATCCGAAGGAGGTCGAGGCCGAACGGACCGTCGTCATCAGCGAGCGGGAGGGCGCGGAGAACCAGCCTGAGTTCGCGGTCGAGGAGGAGCTGTGGGGCCTCGCGTTCCACGTGCATCCGTACCACTGGACGGCGATCGGCTACAAACAGGATCTCGCGACGCTCGATCGGGAGCCCCTGTACCGCCACTACCTCCGCTTCTACGCGCCGAACAACGCCTCCGTCATCCTCGTCGGCGGCTTCGATCCCGCGGTCGCGATGCAGCACGTCCGCGAGGCGTTCGCGCCGCTCCGCCCGGAGGCCCCGCCGGACCCGATGCGTCTCGTCGAGCCGGAACAGAGGGGCGAGCGGCGCAGCGACATCGTGCGGCCGGGCCCCGCCGACCTTCTGTCCGCCGGGTGGCACATTCCGGCGGCGGGCCACGAGGACACCCCCGCGTTGATCGTCCTCTCGACGGTCCTCGGCGGCTGGCGGGGGCTCGTGCCCTTTGCCGCGGGGGACTGGCGGCCGCGCTCGAATCGGCTCTATCGGGCGCTCGTCGATTCGAAGCTCGCGACGGACGTCGGGGTGAGGCAGGAGATCAAGGTCGATCCGTCGCTCGTCATCGTGAACGTCACCCTCGCGGACGGCGCATCGCTCGACCACGTCGAGGAGGTTCTCGACCGGGAAGTCGAACGGCTCAAGAAGGGGATCCCGGCGAAGTCGGAGCTGGACCGCGCGAAGCAACAGGTCCGGGCGTGGGCGCGGTACGAGCAGGACGGCGTCACCTTCCAGGGGATCCTGCTGAGCGTCTCGGAGGGGCTCGGCGCGTGGGACTTCGGCGAGTCGCTGCTCGCGAAGGCGGAGCGCGTCCGGGGGGAACAGGTCCGCGACGTCGCGAGGCGCTACCTCGTCGACGCGCATCGGACCCTCGTGCGGTTCCATGCGCAGGAGGCCGCCGCGTGAACCTCCCGGACCGGACGGTCCTCGGGAACGGGGCGGTGCTCGTCTCGAGCGCCTTGCCTTCGAACCCGTTCGTCGCGTTCCGGGGGAGCGTGCCCGCCGGCGTGGCGGCGGAGGGCGACGACCACGGTGTGGCGGAGTTCACGGCGCGGCTCCTGTTGAGTGGCACGCGCCGCATGAGCGCGGCGAAGCTCTCGGACCGGCTCGAAGGGATCGGCGCGACGCTCGAGTTCCGGAACGGGGAGGAGCTCCTCTCCTTCCAGGGGCGCTGCACGCGGGACACGACGGCCGAAACGATCCGGATCCTCGTCGAGTGCCTCGCGCGGCCCGCGTTCCCGGCCCGGGAGATCGACCGCGTGCGGAAGGAGCTCGAGAACGATGTTCGCATCGAGGCGGACGACACACGCAGCCGGGCGATGCGGGAGCTCGCTCGCAGCGTCTTCCCGAAGGACCATCCGTACGGCCGCGACCCGAAAGGGAATGCGGAGCGCATCCGCCGCATCCGTCGTTCCGACATCGTCGCGTTCCACGCGTCCCACGTCGGGCCGGAGGGGCTCATCCTCGCGGTGACCGGGGACGTCGACCGCACGCTGATCGACGAGGCGATCGCCGCCCCCCTGTCCCGTCTCGAGGGGGACAACGTCGGCGCGCCGCGGATCCCGCCGCCCCCCGCCCACAAGCCGCGGAACGTGCCGATCCCGATGCCCCACAAGACCCAGGTCGACGTCGCAATCGGCGCGCCCGCCGTGCCTCGATCCCACGACGACTATGATGCGCTCAACCTGGCGAACCTGCTCTTCGGACGGATCGGGTTGTACGGCCGCCTCGGCCGGAACCTCCGGGACGAGCAGGGCCTCGCGTACTACGCGTTCACGAGCCTCGACGCGCGGACGGCGGGAGGGATGTGGTCGATTTCCGCGGGCGTCAACCCCGCGAACCTGACAAAGGCCGTCGCCTCGATCCGGGCGGAGATGGAACGGTTGCGGCAGGAGCCCTTCACCCCGGACGAGGTTCGGGACGGGCGGGACAACGAGGTCGGCTCGCTCATCGTCTCGCTGGAGCGGAACGCGGAGGTCGCGGGGGAGCTCCACCGGATGGAGTACTTCGGCCTCGGGATGGATTACCTCGAGCGGTTCCCGGACATCGTGCAAGGCCTGTCGGACGGACGCGTCCGGGAGGTGGCCCAGAAGTACTTCGTGCCGTCCGCGAGCTCGATCGCCGTGGCGGGGCCAATCGCCCGCGCCCGCGTCTCCCTGTGAGGCGCGGCGTCAGCCGACGGGGTCGTCGACGAGGCGGGCTGGTCCGCCGACCGTGCACACGATCGTCCGGATGCCGAGGTCCTCGATGCGCCGCCGGACGACGTCCGCCTGGTCTGGGAACGTGTTCACGTAGACCGTCGCGCCCGTGTCGATCGAGAAGAACGCCGGGACGCCCTCCTCGCGCATCCGGCGCACGGCGAGGATCACCCGGACCGTGTCCGGTTGCCAGAGGACCATTTCGCCGGTCCCCGTCATCGTGATGCCGTGGAGCATGAGGGTGTCCCGCTCCGCGAGGGCGCAGATCGCGCCGACGTCCCGTTTCCGGATCGCGAGCTCCATCTCCGCGATGAGGCGCGGCATCTCCGCGAGGCGGGCGTGGAAGAACGGGGACGTCAGCGCCTCGCGGTGCGCGTCGTCCGTCTGCTTGAATGCGGGCACGAGGGCGACGATGATCCCGATGTCTAGGTCCGGGCCGGCGAGCTGCACCGCATACGAGTCCTCGTCCGCCACGCCCATCTTCCACTTGCTGAATCCCCCGGTGACGGACCGCGTCGCGGAGCCGGCCCCGCGGCGGGCGTACCGGGAGAGGTCCTCGAGGCTCAGCCGCAGCCCCGCCGCATGTGCGGCGGCCATCGCCAACGCCGCGAAGCCGGAGGCGCTCGCGCCGAGGCCGATGTTCGACGGGAAGTCGTTCGCGGACGCCATGCGGAACCGTTTGTCGAGGGAGGCGCGGGCCCGGATCGGGTCGACGACGGCGAGGATCCGCTCCATGTCCCGCGCGGTCACGTCGCGACCGTCGATCGTCGCCTGGTCACGCGCGTACGCGCCGAACTCGATCGTCGTTCGCGTGCTCAGAGGCGCGGTGCAGACGCTGATCGAGTCGTGGAACGGGAGGCGGAGGACGGGATCGGCGAGGCCGTGGTACTTGATGAGCCCTTGGATCGGATGCGCCACCGCGGTCGCCTTCACCGCCACGCCTCCCAGATCCACGGGGGGTCGCGGCATGCGCGGAGCGCGTCGTCGCGGCCGGCCCCGTTCGTGTGCCAGCCGTCGAACGTCGTACGCCTGATCATAGCCGCCTCAAATGTCGAAGATCACCTGCGCGACGCCCGCCTTCGGGTCGACGAGGAGGCCGTGACGCGTGACGGCTTTGATCGCGAGCTTCGGCTCGTGGCGGGACTTGTCGATCCGCTCGCCGGCGGCCGTGCCGCGGAGGGACATCCCGTCCAGCTCGACATGGAATTTGCAGAACAGGTACTGTTGCGTCTCGTGCACGAACAGCAGTTCCGAGAGCCATCGCAGAAGGAGCGTCGGCACGTCATCCGCCTCGACTCGGACCTCGACCTCGCCGACCGGCTTCACGCGTCCCAGGTCCGCGATGAGCGCGGACATCCCCTCCGCGGCGTTTTCGAACAGTTCGTTGAGCGACGAGCCGTATGCGCGGATGCCGACGTCCGCCGTGTGCTCGATTTCCTCGTACCGCACGCGAAGGCAATGGCGGGCAGAAGATGAAGGTTGTTTTGAACGTCGCTCGTCCGAAGGGAAAAGGCGGGGTCTCGACCCGGGGTCGAGGTCCCGCATGGCCATCGGCTTCGCGACTAGCCGGATCCGCCGGTCGCACACCCGCTGTCCCCGACGATGGGGACGTGATCGTGGCCCGGCACCGCGATGCCGGAGCCCGTATCGGCGGGGATGCTCGAATGGGCCATCTCGGTCCCCGCGTTGCAGGCGGCGTCCGGAAGGCTGATCGTGGCGGCCACGCCCACCGCCGCGACCGCGACGAGGGCGATGGCGAGTCCGACCGCTGCCATCCTGGTCATGTTTCTACCGTCCTGCCGCCCTGACGGCGGCTCAATGGGGACGCGTCGCGCCGCTATTGAAGGGTTATTGTACGGGCGTCGAAATCGCACGCGAAAATCAGATGCCCCGTTCCTTTCCGGGCCAGATGAACTTGTGGACCTGGAGCTGAAGTCGCGCGAGCAGGTGGTCCTCCAGGATCCATGTGGCGAGCTTCGCGGGGTCGAGTCCCTTCGCGACCGTGTGCGCCGGCGTCACGGGAGAGAAGAGGATCGTCCCCGCGTTCGTCGGATGCTTCGCCAGCACGGCCTTCGCGAAGTCGTAGTCCTCGCGGTCCACGACGACGAACTTGACCTCGTCGTGCGCGCGCAGGAGGGCGAGGTTCGCGAACGCCTTGTCGGCCTTCATGCCGGACCCGGGGCACTTGACGTCCATGACGTACCGCACGCGTCCTGCGGCCCGTTCCCGCGGCAGGCGCACATCGAACGTCCGCAGGTCGATCTCGCCATCCGTCTCGAAGGAGTGCACGAACGTTTTCGGGAGCGCGCGGATCGCGCGGGCGATCGGCTCGCCCTGGAGGAGCGGCTCGCCTCCGGTCCAACAGACGTGCCGGATCCCTCCGGCCGGCGATTCCGGCGAATCGGCGAGCGCCCGGATGCGCGTCACGACCTCGGCCACCGATGCGCGGCTGAATTCGCCCCCTTCGACGGCGTGCATCGAGTCACACCAGCGGCAGCGGAGGTTGCACGAATAGAGGCGGACGAAGATTGTCGGGAAACCGACGAGGGAGCTCTCGCCTTGGATCGTCGCGTACAGCTCGCTGAGTAGGAACCCTTCCGCCTTCCGTGAGGCGACGGTCGCCGCGACCTCCATCGCCTTCCGATGCGCGCCGAACTCTATTAAGCGTTCGTCTTCCGGCCGCGGCCGCGCTCGTACGGAATCGGATCGCGCACGCCCGCCTCCCGGAACCCTTTCAGCCGGAGCTGGCACGAGTCGCAGACGCCGCACGCCTTCGGACGGCCTTGGTAGCACGACCAGGTGAGCTCCCACGGCACGCCGAGCTCCTCGCCTTTCCGCACGATGTCCGCCTTCGTCATGCGGATGAGCGGCGTCCGGATCTCGATCACGTCTCCCTCGACACCGCGCTTCGTGCCGAGGCGAGCGACGCTGGCAAAGGCCTCGTAGTACTCCGGCCGGCAGTCCGGGTATCCCGCGTAATCGTACGAGTTCGCCGCGATGTAGATCGCTCTCGCCTCCGTGGCCTCCGCCAGCGCGAGGGCGTAGCTCAGGAAGATCGTGTTCCGCGCGGGCACGTAGGTCGGGGGGATGCCGGTGCCGATCTCTTCCGGGCGGCGCTGCTCGGGAACTGGGACGCGTCGGTCCGTCAGCGCAGAGGCGCCGATCGGCGTCAGGTCCAAGTGGACGATCCGGTGTTCCCTGACGCCGAGGTACTTGGCGAGGGATTTCGCCGCATCGACTTCCTTGCGGTGCCGTTGCCCGTAGTCGAACGTGAGCGCGAGCACGTCGAAGCCTTCCGCTTTGGCGATGGCGAGGGCCGTGGCGGAGTCCATCCCGCCGCTCAGCAGGACGACCGCGGAGGAGACCATGGGGAGGGAACGCAGCCAGCCGCTTAGGGCTTTGCGAAGCCACTTGGGGCAGGTTCGGGCATCCGGTAGTTATAGTTAAATAACCATAACTCAATGAGGGTCTGTGCAGATCGGCTGTGGCGTCTACGAACACACCGTGCGCGGGCGGCCCTACCTATACTTCTGGCACTACGAGGCTCGAGGAGGACGAAGGGTCCAAATCAAGGAGTACGTCGGAGCCGCGCGATTGGACCGGACGCGGACCGAGGCCGCACGGCGTTGCGAAGCGTACTACCGCCGGGCGGCAGACACGCTCGTGCGGATGCGTGACGCCGCCTTGGCCTCCCTCGCGGCGAGCGGCTAGCCCGTGGACCATCAGTAAGCGCGGATCTCGTCGAAGGCGTAGTCCTCCCACGCGCGCTCGCCCACGACGATCTCAAACTCCTGCGGCGTGAGGATCGGCTGCTTGTACTGGAGGACGTCCTCGATCGCGATCCTCGGGCATGCGGTGTTCACCCACGCCTCCACGCGATATCCTTCGAGGAAGTCCGGGGAGACGAGGTCCATGAGGAAGATGTTCGCTTGGCGGCCGTGCTTCTCCGCGAGGCCTTTCAGATCCCTCGCAAGCTCCATCCGCGTCTGGCCGATCTTCCGCGAGACGATGATCCCGAAGATGTGCGCGTCCCTCGCCCTCGCGATCGCCGCGTGTCGTTGCCGGAGGATGCGGTCCTTGACGTCCGCGAGGTCCCGAGCGGTTCCCTGCTCCGGATCCGCCACGAGGATCGGCTTGTCGACGAGGATCGCGACGCCGAGCGGATGGAAGTCCCCCGTGCCGACGTACAGATATCCGTCCACGTCCCCCTCGATGACGGTCGCGGTGTGATAGTCGCATCCGAGGAGCTGGCCCGCGTAGGCGACGCGGCGGTCCGGGTCGCCGATCTTCACCTCGTGGCCCCGTTCCTCGAGGTGCTGCTTGATCGGAGCGAGCCAGTGCCGGTACTGCGTCGTCGTGAGGAGACCCACTCGTTTCGGCAGGTGGGGCTCGGCCGCGTCGACGAAGGCGAGCGACGTCAGCGGCGGTCCCGGGAGGTCGTAGAAGAACACGCGGTCGTACCGGAGGTGGGGCATCGGCGCATGGCCCAGGTGGACGATCAGGTCCACGGGCATCTCGGAGACGTCGCACGCGCCGAACGACGGGTCGGCGGAGACGAGGCACGTAACCCCGGCCTTCGCCTCGAGTTCCTGCGCGAGTTCCACGGCCTTCGTCCGCAGGCCGACCGGGAACTGCAGGCCGACCGTCTTCGTGTTCCGACCGCGGATGACGTCCAAGAGACGATCGGTATCGCCCATGCGCGGGGTGGCAGGCGCGCGGCCCGAGAAAAAGCTGTGCCCCTCGCGGTCAGCCTTTCCGCTTCCCGCGCTCGATCACGAGATACCAGGGCGTCGGCAGTTTCACGCCGCCTTTCCGGAGCGCCTCTTTTGCGTCCTCAACGTGGTCCTCCGTCGTCGAGATCGTGAAGATCTTCATGCCCGGCTTGACGCGGGCCGCCGTGCCGACCGCCGCGCCGAACGCCGCGCGCATGCCCTCGGAGATGCGGTCCGCCCCCGCGCCGGTCGCGATCTTGTTCTCCCGCAACACGTTGTGCGGATAGAGCCGGAGCTTCAGATGGTACGCCGTCCCGGCCTTCTTCGCGATGTACCGGTTCGCGGAGATTCGCGCGGATTCGAGGGCGATGTGCCGGACTTGGCACGCCTCCCGGGCGACCAGGTGGATCTTCACCGGGAACGTCGCCCGGAGGTCGCCGATGTCGAACTGGCTGATCCGGATGCCGGGCACGCCGCCCATGTACTCTTTCCGGGTATAGGCCTGCCCTCGGATCTCTCGGTACATGCTCCCGGGTTTGCGCGTCATAACGGGCCGGCGTCGAAGAGCCGGGCCGTATATAATGGTTCGCGGCTCGGGACCGGGACTCCGATTGCAGGTTCTTCGACGGATGGGATCCGACGCGGTTGCCGGAAAACGTTAAGGGTGGCCGGGCGTGTGGCCCGCGCGGGCCCATGCTCCTGGTGAAGCTCGGTGGGAGCGTCCTCACGGACAAGGCGCGCCTGCGGACGCCTCGTCGCGCCGCGATCCGCCGGCTCGCTCAGGAGCTGGCGGCCGTCCGGAAACCGGTGCTCGTCGTGCACGGCGCGGGCTCGTACGGCCACATCCTCGCGCGGAAGCACCGGCTGAACGAGGGCGGCGCCACGATGGCGAAACGTTCCGCCGCGGCCCGCGTCCAGGCGGACGTGAAGGCGCTCGATGCGCTCGTGATCGACGCGATGATCGACGCCGGCCTGGCCGCGGTCCCGATCCCGCCATCGGCGGTCCTGAGCCTCGACGACGGCCGCGTGTCGTCGATCGACCTCACCCCGTTCCTCGAGTTCTCGTCGATGGCCTTCACCCCCGTGACGTTCGGCGACGTCGTGCGCGACGTCCACCGCGGCTTCTCCGTCTGCTCGGGCGATCTCATGATGCTCGAACTTGCGCGCGCGTTCCGCCCGGAGCGGGCGGTGTTCGTCGCGGACGTCGACGGCCTCTTCACCGCGGATCCGAAGCGACGGCCCCGCGCGAGGTTCCTCGAGACCGTAGGCCCCGCAGAGTTCGGGCGGATCGAGTTCACGTCGTCCTCTCGGACCGACGTCACGGGCGGCATCGAAGGGAAGGTGCGTCGGATGGTCGAGATCGCGGCCCACGCCGGCGAATGCATCCTCGTCAACGGTAACGTAAAGAACCGAGTCCGGGATGTCTTGCGGGGCCGGCACGTCGTCGGCACCCGGGTGACGCGAGGTCCGTAGATGGCGGAGCCGTCGAAGACGGAGCAGCGCAAGGCGGAGCACGTGAACATCATCTTGAACGAGAACGTCTCCGCGGAGTACAACTACTGGAACGACGTGCGCCTCGTCCACCGCGCCCTCCCGGAGATCGACCTCGATGACGTCGACGTCGGGGTGAAGTTCCTCGGGAAGAAGCTCGAGGCGCCGCTCATCATCTCCTCGATGACGGGGGGCTTCGGCATGGGGAAGGAGATCAACGCGAACCTCGCGAAGGGAGCGGCCGAGGTCGGCGTCGCGATGGGCGTCGGCTCGCAGCGTGCCGCGCTCGAGAAGCCGGATCTCGCCCCGACGTACGCCGTCGTGAAGGACTACGGCATCCCGCTCGTGTTCGCGAACCTCGGCGCGCCGCAGCTCGTGCCGCAGGAAGGCAAGCGCGCGTACGGCGTCGCAGACGCGAAGAAGGCCGTCGAGATGATCGACGCGGACGCGCTGATCGTCCACCTGAATTTCCTCCAGGAGGTCGTCCAGCCGGAGGGCGACCGGAGGGCGAAGGGCTGCCTCGCCGCGATCAAGGCGCTCGCCTCCCGATTCCCGCTCATGGCGAAGGAGACGGGCGCCGGGATCTCGCGGGACACGGCGCAGCGGCTGAAGGCCGCAGGCGCGAAGGCGATCGACGTCGGCGGGCTCGGCGGTACCTCGTTTTCGGCGGTCGAGCACTATCGCGCGCGCAAGGAAGCGGCCTCGCTGAAGGAACGCCTCGGGGCCACGTTCTGGAACTGGGGGATCCCGACGCCCGCGTCGATCCTCCTCGCGGACGTCGGCCTGCCGCTCGTCGCCACGGGCGGGGTGCGGACCGGCCTCGACGCGGCGAAAGGGATCGCCCTCGGCGCCACGATGGCGGGGATGGCGAAGCCCATGCTGGAGGCCGCCAAGGTCTCCGCCGACGCCGTCGTCCAAGAGCTGCGCGCGGTGATCGAGGAGCTGAAGGCGGCGATGTTCCTGACCGGCTCGACGTCGATTGAGGAATTGCAGGACCGCCCGGTGATCGTGAGCAACCCGACGGCGAGTTGGCTCGAGGCGGGCGATGCGTGAGCCCGCGACGCGCCGGTCCGTCGAGGACTCGGAGGGACGACTCGAGTCCCTCCTGAAACCGTACCGGGATCTGTCGAACGCGCAGATCGTGGCGGTCTGGGAGGAATACGCGGCGGAGCACCCCGCAACCCCCTTCCCATCCACGAGTACGATGCGCGAGAACGCGCGCCTGTTCACCGCCGGAAAGAGGTACCGGTACGCGCTCGCCCTCGCCGGCTACCGCATCCTGACGGGCGAGCGGCCGTCCCGCGGACTCGAGCGCGCCGCGACGTGGGTCGAGTGGTACCATCTGTACACCCTCTTCCTCGACGACATCATGGACGAGGATGTGCGGCGCCGGACGGTCCCGAGCGCCTGGGCGACGAACGCGAAACTGTACCGCGGCGCCGATGGGAATCGTCCGGCCGTCGTCTTCCGGACCCGCCGACATCGGTACGGTGCGTCGCAGGCGATCCTGGATGCCCTGCGCCTCCGCTCGCTCGGGGAGCGCGCGATTGAGGGAGCGGTCGATCTGCCTCCCGCCGTCCGCCTCGAACTCCTCTCCGAGTTGACGTCGGTCGACCTCGTGCTCAGCGATGGCCAGGGTCTCGACATCGACTTCGAACGGATCGGCCGGATCCCCGAGGCCGACTACGTCCGGATGAGCGAAGCGAAGACGGCGCGGCTCTACCTCGGGGCGGCGGCCACCGCGGCGGTCGCGGCCCGCGCGTCCTCGGAGGACCGCGCGGCGCTCGAATCGTTCGCGCGGCACTTCGCGGTCGCCTTCCAAGACAGGGACGACCTCCTCGGCGCGGGCGTCGTGGCCTCGAGGATCGGTGGATCGTCGGAGGGAGACATCCGTCAAGGGAAACGGACCCGCCTGTACGTGCTCGCGATGCAGATGCTCCGACCGGTGGATCGGGCGGCCTTCTCGCGGGCGTACGGGCGCGGTCCTCGGACGACCCGCCGGGACGTGGCGACGGTCCGTGCGTTCCTCCGCGCTGACGTCCTCGAGGAGGCAGAGGAGCGAATCGCGGAGCACATCGCGGCGGCGAAGCGCGATCTGGACCGGCTGCCCTCGAAGGATCCCGAGGCCCGCGCGCTCTTGCAGGCGCTCTTGGAGGCGCAACGCAGCCGCGTCCGTTAGTCCTCGAGGCCGTGCGCCGTAATCCGGAAGCTCGCGCGGCTGGCTTCCTCCTTGTGCCGGTGCTTCTCGAGGACGGCCGTCCGGGTGCTGGTCCCCGTCCGCTCGAAGCGCACGATCGTCTTCGCGTTGTGGCTGAGCATGTGGCCGCCCAGCGGCATGTACCGGCCCGTGTCGATGTCCGTGTACACCTGCGACGTCACGACGACGGGAATGCTACGCTGGCGCGACACCCGCAGGAGCCGCGCGATCTGCCGCGTGAGGCCGTACCGCTCCTCGCGACGGGTCTCGTCGCGCATCGTCAGACGATAGTGCATCGTGATGCTGTCGATCACGATTAGCCCGACCTCGGGGTTGCCCTCGGTCATCTTGACGGCCTTCTCGATCAGCTTCTCCTGCTCCTCGAAGCTGTACGGTTCGGAGAAGAGGATGTTCTTCAGGACGACGTCGAAGTCGTCTCCGCAGATCTGCCGAAGCCGCTCGAGCGAGACGCCCTCGGTGTCGATGTAGATCGCCTTGCGTCCGGCGCGCACGACGTTCCGCGCGAGCTGCAGGCAGAAGTTCGTCTTCCCGCTCCCCGCCTCCCCGTGCAGGAGCGTGATGCAGCCGTCCTCGACCCCCCCGCCCAAGAGGTCGTCCAGGGCGCGGCAGCCCAGGGCCACCACCTTCATTGCGAGGACAACCTCGTGACGCGCTTTAATTCTTCGAGGCGTCCGGCGGCAAGGCGGAGAGGAACGTGCCGTCCGAGGTCCAGACGACGACCGCACGCGCGATCCGGTCCGGGGGTGGCGGGGTCACGGGACGCCCCTGCCCGCTCTCCGGATGGATCGCGATCGCCTCGCCGGGCGCCGGCCGCTCGATGCGCGCTTCGAATCGCTCCGCGTCGAGCCGCCGCGCACCCCGCACCTCCTTCGCCTTGAACCGGCGTTCCTCGCCGGATGCGAGATCGCGCAACACGACGAACGGCCGCACGGCCACCACCTCCGCGAGGCGCGCCTTGTGCCGGACCACGTCGCCGACCTGGAACGGAGGGAGGCGGACGAGGGACGTGACCCGATAGACCTCTCGACCTTGCCGTTGCCCGAACAGCTTCGGGGAGGAGGTCACCGAGCCGCCGAACGCCTCCGCGATGTCGCGCGCGAGGTTCTTCCCGAGGGCGTTCGCGCTCACATAGAAATCGAGCCCGCCGTCGAGCTCTTCAATCCGCGAGACGAACGCGCCCTCCTCGGCGCCCCGATCCACGCGGGCGGCGACGAACGTGCGCATCGCCCGCACCTCCGCCGGCGTGAGTTCGCGGCCCTCGCCTCGGACCTGCAGGATCCCTTCGTAGTACCGGCCCCTCTGCTTCTGGCACGTGTCGCACAGCGACGGCTTGATGCGGAGGCGCGTGCGGAACCCTTGGACGGACTCGAGGTCCTGAAAGCGGCCGAGGGCCTTGACGGTCAAAGAGAGATTATTCGCGTCCTCCTCGCGCGCGACGAAGGTGAAGCTGACCCGCTCGAACGGTCGCTCGGCAGGGATGCGTTCGCGGAGCAATCGCATGGTCGCGAGGTCCCGATCGAGCTTCGACCAGCCGGACCGGAATCGCAAGGAACCGCAGGAACTGCATCGGTCGACGTCGAGGACGTCCGGCGGCCACACGACCGGATGCTTGCGGGTGAAGTCCTTCGCGCAGAGGCCCTCGTAGGTCGGGCCTTCGGCGCCGCATTCGACGCAGAACATGTCGCGGTCGGTTCGTACGGTGCCGCGCTACTTAAGGGCTGGCGTGGCGGAGCGACCCCGATACCCGAGGGGAAGGCCATAAGTATGCGGCGAGAGGTCGCTCCATGTCCATGGCACAGGCGCGCTCCTGGTGGCGGATGCGGCAGATCCGGCACCGGGATGCCGTCGTCCTGTCCGTGCTCTCTGCGTCGTTCCTGCTCGAGGGAGAGATTAACGAAATACGGACCGCCTACGACACGTACATCGCCCCGTACGCGGGCCAGCCTCAGGTCGTGCTGAACGTTGTCCTCACGGTCCTCGGATTCACGACGTCCTTCGGCGGGGTCTTCGTCCTGCTCGGCGGGCTGCAT
The DNA here is from genome assembly GCA_036395115.1 of Thermoplasmata archaeon. Lineage (NCBI taxonomy): Archaea > Methanobacteriati > Thermoplasmatota > Thermoplasmata > Thermoplasmata archaeon. Next base: position 77,395 of record DASWDU010000012.1, read on the forward strand.
TTCTCCTGGGGACGTGTATCCCGGGGGCGGTTCCTCGTCGGCCTCGGCTTGGGGGTGAGTCTGCTCGGGCTCATCAGCCGGCTCGCCCGGGCGACCCTTGCAGTTGGCACGCCAATTACGGAACTCGAGCGGTTCACGGCGGGCTTCACGGGCCTCGGCGTCCTCATCGGAATCGGGAGCCACGCGCTCATGGGCCAATACGCCTTGATGATCAAGAAGCACGCGAGGCGGGTGTGGCGCCGCTGGCGGAAGCCTGAGCGCCCGGGCCGCCGGCCAACGGGTTCCGAAGAGCGCGTCACATCAGGACGAACTGGGCGTGCGGCACGCCGTTGATCCTCAGGATCCCGTCCTCCGAGACGAACCCCGCGCGCTGCGCCGCCTCGACCGTCTCGCGCCCGACGAAGTTCCCGATTGTCGCGAGCCGAAGGTTGGAGACGAACAAATCCTCGCTGACGACGTCTCCTTCGTAGAACCTCCCGATCTCGATCTTGAACTTCCCTTCTCGGAACGTCTTCCCGACGAGGTCCGCATCTGCCGCGGCGACGAGGGTCTCCTTTCCTCGGTGGTACACCTTCATGCGGATCGGCATCGACCGGACCGCGGTCACAACCTCTCGACGAGCTTATACTTGTTTTTCGCGGGGCTGTAGATCTCGCCTTCCTGCGCCCATCGCTTCAGCCACGCGTCGACCTTCGCCGGCGGTATCCCGCGCTCCTGCGCGATCCTCACGATGTCCTCGTAGTCTGCTACGCCTTCCGGCCCGGCGAGCTCGCTGATGATGTCGCGGATCGAGATGATCTGCTCCCGCTGGGACTGGCTTATGCCGGTCTGGATGATGTCGATGTCGAAGCGGCCTTCCTCGCCCGCGACCTTGCCCATCCAGTACTCGACGATGTGGACGGCCCGGTCTGCATCGTCCGCCGTGACGGCCTCTCCGAGGCGCAGGCGTGCACCCGCTTCCGCGAGTCGGATGATCGCCTCGAGCTGGCGGGGAGTGATTGGTACGCTCGACCCCGCCGCTTCTCCGGTCTTCCGAATCTCGAGGTACTTCTTCTCGATGATCGCCATCGCCTCATCTGTCATGACCGGGTAGATGCGCTTGGCAAGAGCCACGTATTTCCGGAGGAAGTCCGGGCTGAAGTGAGGCGTGTAGGGTTCTTCGAGGTCCCGCGTTTCCTCGGTCGGCGCGCCTGTTTCTCGCCGTCTCGCAATTTCGCCGACGCGATGACCCTTCAGAATGTGCTCCGCGAGTTCGCGATCCCGATCGGCTTGAGGACGATCGATCATGGAGAAGATGATATCGAATCGACTGAGTAAAGCTGGCGGCAGATCGATTTGTTCCGAGATGTACTTGTGCTCATCGAACCGGCCGAACTTCGGATTCGCGGCCGCAAGTACTGCACATCGGGACTGCAGGACCGCTGTGATTCCCGCCTTCGCCACGCTGATTCGCTGCTGCTCCATGGCTTCATGAATCGCGGATCGGTCCTGCGGATTCATCTTCTCCAATTCGTCGATGCACGCGAGTCCGAGATCAGCCAGGACGAGCGCTCCTGCCTCAAGCGTCCAGCGACCCTCCCCGAATTCGTCGCGTACTGCCGCCGCGGTATTGTGGACCAAGATCCCGTTGGCCACGAACGCATGGGCATCCTTCACTGTAAGGTCGAAGACCGTCTCTCTTGGGAACGACGATCGGACAGAGACCTCCTTGACGGGTTCCCATCGGATGTCGCCGGACGCGAGCAAGCGGAGGAATTCGATTCGGCGAGGGATCTTCTCGATGCGGCGCAGGAACGGTGCGATCTCTGCTTCGAGATCCGGAGCGACTTCTCCTTCGTGTTGCCCGAGAAGCTTCGCGAGGCGTTCCAACACGCGGACCGGGATGCGCGGTGGGCGCCGACTCCGACGGTAGAAAGCATCGTGGACTCGGTGAGGTGGCAGGCCTAGCGCGTTCGCCACGCCGACGCCCGTAATCCCTGAGGCACGGATTGCCTTCGGAATCCTACGTCGCAGGTCGGACCGCAACCGAATCCGGACGCCATCGTAGGCTCCCCCGCGATACGCGGCCTCGAGCCCGCTAGCATGACTGAGAAGGGATTCCCGCGTTGCGGCCATTTCGCCGTACTCCAGGGCGAGACCTCCTCCCTGATGTGCTCCGTACGCCTGCGATGGGGAGATCGCCATCAGCATCCTGACTTCCCGGAGATGGGGACCTGCCCCAGAAATCAGGTCGAGGTTCGAGTGGGGCCTACGTGCATCGATCTTCTCGAGGGTCGCGTGTTTTTGAGGATGATTCATGCCGATGTCCTCGCGGAATCGGACGATGGACGCCCAATCGCGGATGTCCAGAACGAACTGGTCGTGTCGCGTCACGATGGACTTTCCGTCGGCGCGCGTCGATGTTCGCCCCGCGACGCGCCGGACCCGAAGAGATGCATGAATTCCAAAACGAAGCAAGGCAAACTTCACCCCACTCGCGAGGGCCTCGCTTGCCGTCGTCAGCGAGACACATGTGTCGCCTCCCTGCCGGACGTGAATCGTGCCATCCGTATCGTAGAGGCCGCGGAGATAGGCGGCCAAATTGGAGGTTGGTCCATTGAGCAAGAATCCGGGGAGCTGCAGGCGGTCGGATTTGGGCGAGCACGGTACACCGAGTTCCGCGAGGAGGGACGCCACGAGGCGGCTATGGAAGCGGACCGTCGCCGCGCGCAAAGACGACTGGGGAGTGAAGTCCGTCCTAGCGCCGAACAAGCTCCGGACAAGCTCCGTGTAGATCCGAATGAGCACCGGATTGGAATTGCTGAAGCGGATCGAGACGCCTTTCCAGGTCCCCCGCTCGACGCTACCATCCCCCGCAATCAATCCTGCGAAGTAGGCCAAGTCCTCGTTGATCCGCTCCGGTAGCGAAATCCGATGTCCACCCGCTTGAGAAAACCTGCGAATCGAGTGCACTACGACTTCATCAGACACACCGGCGGCGCGAGCGGCCGCAAGGAAAAGCGTGAGAGGAATGGCGTGGCGGCCTTCCCTCCATCCGTGGTACACCGAGTCCTCCGAAAGCATGAGTCGGACGGCGGCCTCGCGGAGCGTCCCGTATCGAGCCTTGAGCCCACTTAGGATTGAATCAATCACGGTCGGCTCGACATCGACCACGATGCGAGTGGTGATGCGAGTCAGGAGAGACAAGATAAGAGGCGCAGGTGCGTCCGAGAACGTAAGTCGATTCGAGGTCGCGACACGTAGGCCTGGACGGACGAACCGCGCTTGAATCCATGATTGTCCCATCGCGTGATCAACGAGGACTTTCGTCGCGGGCGTGACGGTCAGCGAAAGTCCGGACGCGGTCGTAATCCGCAGCATGGCGGCGGGAGGCTTCAGGCGCCAGACCGCCTCGAGTGAGCCCATCGTCGAACGGTGGCGCTCGTCGAAGGTGACAACCCCTCCAGCGGCGACAGCGGTCTCGATGGGCCGTTCGAGTTCCGCGGTCCCGAAGTACGGTCTCGCGATATCTTCGATCGATTGGATTCCGCGCTCCGTTGGGATGAGACTATCCGACGCGATGCACAATCCGGCGGCGGTGGCTGCTTTCCCGGTGGCATAGATTCCGCGGGGCGACAGGCGACTCATGTACGAGAGCAACTCGCTTTTTCCGACTCCGGGATCTCCGACCATTAACACGTGCAGGTCCCCCCGGATCCTCCGTCCGTCCGGCATCACCTTCGGCACGCCGCTGAACAGTTGGAGTGCGAGGGCCTCTTTCTCCACGTGCATCCCATACATGGACGGAGCAATCGAGGCGGTAATCATCCGAAGGATGTCGGGACTCGACCCCGCCTCGCGGATGAGTCGTGCGTCCTCTTCCGTCACCTCGATCTCTTCGAATTCG